>CAYWNG010000459.1:3896-5730 GCA_964458685.1 uncultured Pirellulaceae bacterium | reverse complement strand
TATCGTTCAAATCTGCCAGACTCAACCACCTTCGATAGGCGGGCACCGCAGCCGTTGTCAAAGTGGCCAGCGTTTCGAGAGGCCGCAATTCCCAGCTCGTCTTATCGGGCTCGGCCAACAACTGAGCTAGAACTCGCTCGCCGTCCACTTGCAGCAGATTACCATTGAACAAGAGGTCCAAGGAGAATTGCTGTTGGTAAACGCGAGCGGGAATCGGCCCAGTAGCAGCCTTGCCTCGCATCATTGCGACAGCATCATTAATTCGCGCCCAACCTACAGAAAGCTGATTCTCCTGGAACTCCAAGAGTGCTTCGTTAAAGGCCAGTCGAGCTTGAAAGCGGGGCAACGCTCCTTTGCTCGACTTAAGCAGACCAGCTTCCTGAACGATTAGCTTCCGAGCCTGAGCCGACTTACCCGCGTAGATAGCCAGTTCTGTCGAAGCGCTCAATGCAGCCACTTGAACAAAGGCGGATCTCTTTCCCGACCAATTGCCCGCAGCCAAAAGCGGCTCCAGCAAATCCACTCGCTCGTTGGCACAGGCACAATCTCCAATCCACAACAATGTTTCGCTCAACTGGTCGAACTGCAAATAGCGAGCAGCCAAAATACTTGCGTCTTGGAAATTGATGATGGCTGCCTGATACTGTCCCTTGCTGGCAGCAATCTCACCTTGAACTTGTAGCAATAGTGGCGTCAGAAAGTAATCGTACTGGCGATTGTTGATGTAAGCCGCCGACGTCAACAGCGGCGCTCCCGATTCGGTATCTTGTGAGAGCATGGCCAATCCTTGCAAGGCATGCCATGAGGATTGAGCCCAAGGTTGATTCTGGCTAGTGTTGTTAGCAAAGTACTGAACAAGCGGATTGGTCAGCGGCGAATGCTTGGCAAGTGGTCCCAAAAGTTGCCAGCGACGCACCAGAGCCACCGCGATCGTCCTCAAGACCTCCGTGGAATCTAATCGAGCTGTCACGTTTAACGGCGCTATGACGTTGCCCTGAGCGTCAGTGCGAGCTTGCGTTAGATCGATGGCAAGCTGCACACTATTGGGAAGTGAAAGAGACATAGACGGTTGCGATAACTTGAACCAATTGATCCCTTTAGCTGCCGCATCACCTAGAGGTGTCACATTCTCGCCTAAGTTGAATTGCCCAATCCAATCAGGGTACTTCAACATGGTCATCAGCGCAGCGTCGTAGAATTCGAGCGCCTTAGCAAGCTCTCCCTGATGATAATGGCACTCGGCTAGCATCACTCGCGTGGGAACGCTATCCATCCATCCATCGTTTGCTGATCGCTGTGAAAGTGCGAGCACTTCGTTGAATCCTTGCGCCGCTTCAACGACGTTGCCGATACGAAATAGCTCGCGAGCCGCGTAGTATCTGGCCGTAGGGAGTTCGCCGGCAGGCTGAGCCAATGCAGGAGTGCAACACAGGAGTACAAATAAAACAGTCGCCATGCGGCTGAATTGCCCAAGCCCAATCCGCAAGGAATCCGATCGTCTATTGTTTGTCGACATTGTCTTCCACCTCTTTTAGATCGTAAGCTTCCCGCGAAATCCCGCGACACTTTAATCGCCAGTTCGTCGCCACTCAGTCACATGGGCCGCTGCTTTGTTACTTACACTATATTCCGGTTACAGTGTAAATTGTACCTCTGACAAACTTTCAGTCAGCAATTCAAACACAACATTGTCTTTCACGGGTTTGGCTGTCAGCCGAAGCGATCATGATCCTACCTGTAAGA
The DNA here is from genome assembly GCA_964458685.1 of uncultured Pirellulaceae bacterium. GTDB lineage: Bacteria > Planctomycetota > Planctomycetia > Pirellulales > Pirellulaceae > Aureliella. Next base: position 3,987 of record CAYWNG010000459.1, on the reverse strand, counting down.
TTATCACCGTTCTCATTCGCAACCTTCATTTCGGCCTTTGTTTCGGCCATCATTTCAGCCGCGATATTCGATTCTCATTGTTACGCACAAA
>CAYWNG010000459.1:0-3796 GCA_964458685.1 uncultured Pirellulaceae bacterium | reverse complement strand
CAACCATTGACTACTCGACAACTTCTTTGTCACCAAAGCGGCATTCCACACTATTCCAATGGCAAGATCGTACCCGCGGAAACCGTTCCCACAGAGGCTGAGCAACTGGACCCGCGCCAGGCTATCAAGCGATTCATCAAGTCGCCGCTAATCTTCTCGCCAGGTACCAAGTGCGAATACTCCTCGCATGCGTACGTGCTGCTCTCGGCAGTTGTTCAAGCGGCTGGAAAGGCACCTCTTGAATTGCAACTTCGCGAACGAATCATCGAACCCTTGGGAATGTCGAGCTTCCAATTGGATGTAGCCTACCAACAGCAAACAGATTGGGTGCGCGGTTACACTCGGCTGCTCGGCTTTACCAAGCAGGTTCCCGATCAGGCTCATTTTTGGAAGCATGGTGCCGGTGGGTACAAATCCAACATCAAGGACTTTGCTCGGTTTGCAATTGCGTTAGCCAATCGTGAACTGCTAAGCGAAGAGACAACTCAGCAAATGTGGACGCCACAAGCGCTTAAGGATGGCAAGACGACCTCTTACGGACTGGGAGTTGTCGTGGAAGGGCAGGGGCAGCAACTGAAGATCTGGCATAACGGCGCTCAAGATGAGACGAAGACGCAAATGGAGCTTTATCCTGCTAGCAAACAGGGAGTCGTTGTGATGAGCAATTCTGCAAACTGTGATCCCGGTCGCATTTCAAGAGCCATCTTTCGCGCGATCGACTAGATCATTGCATTTGCTGACACTTCTCGCTGATCGCCGGTAGCGCGAGCAACCGAACCCTCCCCGCGCGTACAAGATGGCTAATGAAAAGTAGACTAATTCGCGGGAGGGTCGCAAGGTGAGTCCCGCGAACCTTGCGGGGAGGCCATTAATTCGCCCTCCCCGGAAATCTCGCATTACTCGATTTCCGACCCTCCCGCGATCAGCGAGAGGTGTTGGAATTCTTGGTATTTTGGAGTTTTGAAACACGCACTCACTGCTCGAATCGTGCATTTGCTAGCACGAAGTCGCGACACAGCCCAGCCACCAAATCGCTTCAACCCTCTATTTTTACTCAACCGGCACCTCCGGAAGCTCCGATAGAATCATCAGAGTTTCACACTGCGCCTGCATTGATGAGTACACAGTCTAGTTTTCAGGGGAGAATACTGATGAGCGAGAATAAGCAAACCAAGGCGGGGACATATCTCCTGTTAGGGATGCTTCTGATGGCAGGCATTGCACCATCAGTGGGATGTCAAGTTTCGGTAGCAGGACAAACATTGCCAAGTCCGTATTACTTGACCGACGATGTGCAATTCTTCCCAGCCGGACCAACTAACAAACTGGCTAACGAAACAGCCGCAATCGAAAAATCTCGCGCTGAAGCGCTCAAGAAGACTCGCTAACGCGGCGTCACTTCACCGCCAGTGAACTTGATAGAACAAGATCCCTCTGCGGAGCGACTCCAATTTTCGCTCCGCAGCCTGGTTCAAATCTGTTCCCGCGTTCGTCGGAGAACCAGCGGCCCAGATACATGTTTGGGCATCGGCTCGGAAATCTTCTATTCTCACGGAACTTGATTACTAAGTTTCGCCTCTTATCTAGAGCAGTTTTCTGATTGTTCGAATATCACCGGTGGCTCTGGGACCACGCACGGCGAGTGGACAATCACTAGATACTCTTGAGGTACGAAACCCAACATCTACCTTGGCGGGTGCGTTGAATGAACTCTCCCGCGCGCTGTAGCTCTCGTAGGTTGGGTTGAGGAACGAAACCCAACATCTACCTTGGAGCGCACGCTGAATGAACTCTCCCGCGCGCTGTAGCTGACCGTTAAGCAATTTAACTCATTCGTGGGAGAGTCGCGTGGCGAGTGGTGCGAGCCTAAGCGGTGAGGGCGAAAGCTGCTCTTGAAGCACCATCCCATCTCACTAACAACCCACACTCAAACCCTCTATACAACTACAGACCAAAACACCTTTAGGCACCGAACAACCATAAAGCAATTGCACTACACATTCACTACAGCCATACCACTCGCCTGCGATCTCCGTTCTCTACCGCAGGGCGATGCGTGTATCTTCAATTATGATCTGGCTGGTCGATTGTCCAATCGTCAGTATCGCACGGCGGCCAATAGTCCCGCAGGGACAATTGCTGACTCCGATCAGTTTAGCTACGACAAAGCTGGCAGGATGCTAACGGCCTATTACGGTCGTTACAGCAACACGGTGGACTATGCCTACGACGCGGCTGGACGGGAAAAGACAGAAAGTCTAACGATTGCAGGGCAGACTTATACAACCACGACCGAGTATAATGCCAAAGGTGAACTGACTAAGTACACCTACCCAGACAGCACTGTGGTTGATCGCACTTACACGGCTCGCGGTGAGCTGTACCAGCTCAAGCATGCTGGAACGACGATAGATACGCGAGCGTACGACAATGGCGGTCGAATGAGCAGTTCGACTTACAACAATGGTGTAGTGGATACAAGGGCCTACGGATCAGACAACACGCTATCTTCGATCACCTTTACCTGTGATAGCTGCCAGCGCTCGACCAACAATCATCACCGAGGACTTTTCTTCACCCACCATCAGCAGGCCAACAAGTACGAGCGCACCGAGCAATGCGAGGACTGGGTTGAACATTCTAGCTGCAGTTTGATTCCAAACATTCTTGAGTGTGCCCTGAGTCACATTCAATATCCACATTGAAATCAGTGAAATCAAAATGAATGGAATTAAGAACGGCACGTAGAGTAGCTGCAACGTCCAGTGCGTAGCCGTACCAAGGATATCTTGAAAGCGTAGGACCAAGGCGGGGCTAATGGAAAAACGCCCCAAGCTTCCCAAAGAAAATTCCAATGCAGGAGTTGCTGCAGTGAGTGCCGCACGCAGTCCGAACTGAGGAATGCGAGTGACAAGCAGTACGAGCACCGTTGCCCAAAGCGGAAACATTGCTCTAGCGACTGCACTGCCCGACGGGGTAGCAATCGAATCCACGGATGACTGGTCATCATTCGATAGCCCTATTCGCTTTCGTGCCAACCAAACCGAGATAGCCAAACCAATCATTCCTCCGACTACAGACGGAAACTCATCATTCAAAAATGCGAGAACTGCCATTGGGACTACACAAGCTGCCAGCGCGAGGTAGATGAAGACTAAGTTTCGATAGATCTCGTGCCAAGTGAGCAACAGTCGAAATGCCAGCACGGGAACGATACATGCCGCAGCACTATGGACCAACGCGGACTTCCAAGCGATCGCATGTAATTCACTCGCGCTCAAGTCCAATTGTGCGAATCCAAACCATGTAGGCGTACCAACAGCCCCGAACGACACAGGAACGCTATTGAGAATGAGGCAAGCCATAGCAACACGAAGGGGTGGAAAACCAAGACCGACAAGCAAAGGCCCAGCCAACGCGGCAGGTGTTCCAAACCCACTCGCACCCTCTATCAGAAACTGAAATGACCATCCGATGATGACGACTTGGGCGACACGATTACTAGTCAAACTGTTCAGCCAGTTACGGATCGTCTCCATGGCACCGCTCGCTTCATCGTGCGGAACAGAAAAATTGCCCCATACACAATTGAAATTGGGGTCAATGCCGTTAACAATCCTGCCACAACGGCTGCCGTTAGGACTTGCCCACTATCACCGAACCACACCAAACGTATGCAACAAGCCACGACCGCCGCCAACGGCAATGCCTTCGCTGACGGCATCGGCGACTTTTGGATCATCAAAAGAATGAGCAAGAGGACCGGTGCGACAGATAAGACTAGATCGGCAAATAG
>CAYWNG010000458.1:0-5760 GCA_964458685.1 uncultured Pirellulaceae bacterium | reverse complement strand
TCGAGCAGTTCATCGAAGAAGGCCAAAATGCGAAAGCGACGCTGGCGATCGCTTGCGGACAGACGGCGGCTAGCGGCTTTGTGCGAGAAGCTGTGGAGCAACTGCTGATCGAAAGCCCCGATGTAACCGTTCGCATTGCTTCTCCGCGAGGCAGATCACGGATCGAAGGCGTGGCTGGTGGACAATTCGATATGGCCGTCGTGACCGACAGCGAGTCGGTGATTCGCGAAGTCGCTGGGATTGAGCTTTATGTCGAACCGTTGAACGTCGACCGCTTTGTCATCGTTGGCAATCCGCCCGCGAAGGCTTGGTGGAGCAAAGCTTGGGATGCGTTGCCGGTTCGCCGTGCATTAACGGCCAAGGAGATCGCAGACCTTCCGTTGATCTTGCCAGAACCAGACGCTTCGCGTCGTCAACAGTTCGATCAGTGGTTCAGCCAATCGAATAACCATTCTCCAAACGTCGTTTTGGAGGTCGGTGGATGGTTGAGTCTCTTGCAGTTTGTCCAAGTTGGAATTGGCGTTGGCTTTGCAACCGAACAAGCCGTGGCAGCTTTCGAAGCGATGCGGCCCACGCGTGCGAGTTCTAAGCCAAGCATGGTTGTGCGAGCACTGGACGAGAAAGACTTTCCGCCCGACCAAGTTCGATTGATTGCTAGGAAGCCTCAGGGCCGCGATAAACCGGACTTTGGAACTTCCGCTCAACGACTATTGGAGTTGATCCGGCTCACTAGCAGCCAGTAGTTGAGTTCGCTTCGCGAGCGTAGCATACCAGTAGCTGATCCCGCTAGGGTTCAGATCGTCATGAACGCTTCGTGCTCTCGCAACTCCTGTGGATCGAATGGCGACTATCGATTTTTCACAGTCTCGTCGCGAAGAATGGGCCAAGATCTGAACCCTGGCGGGATCAGCTACAAAACGCTACTTTTGCGGAGCAAAAGGCGACTATCAGCGGTCGCAGTTGCGACCGCTGAGTGGTTGTGGCAGAATCATCCGCAGACAGTTGGACTATCGTTGGCTTAGATTCGAAGACTTGGCCACTGGCTTTTGCGAAGCATCGATATCGAAGCGATCCAGGTTCATGACCTTGTTCCAAGCAGCAACAAAGTCACGAATGAACTTCTTCTCAGCATCTGCACCGGCATAGACTTCGGCGATGGCTCGCAACTGTGAGTTCGATCCGAAGACCAGATCGACGCGACTGCCCATCCACTTCACTTGACCAGTCTTGCGATCGCGGCCTTCGTAGAAGTGTTCGCAGACATCAGACTTCTTCCACTCGGTATTCAGGTCCAAGAGGTTGACGAAAAAGTCGTTGGTCAGCGCTTCGGGTCGCTTAGTAAAGACGCCCAGTTGTGGGAAGCCTGTGTTGGTGTTCAAGACTCGCAAGCCACCAACTAGCGCGGTCATTTCAGGAGCCGACAGAGTCAGCAGATGAGCTCGGTCCACCAGCAGCTCTTCGGCAGGGCGATCATGAACCTTGCCAAAGAAATTGCGGAAGCCGTCCGTCTTGGGCTCGAGCACAGCAAACGATTCGACATCAGTCATCTCGGCAGTTGCGTCGGTACGTCCAGGAATGAAAGGAACCGTGATGGAGTAGCCTGCATTTTTCGCAGCCTTCTCCAATCCTGCACTTCCACCCAAAACAATCATGTCCGCCAGAGAGATCTTCTTGCCGGTTGTCTTTTGAACGGCATTAAAGTCCTTCTGAATCTTTTCTAGAACTGGTAAGACTTTAGCTAAGTCCGCAGGCTTGTTGACTTCCCAGTCCTTTTGCGGCGCTAAACGAATCCTCGCTCCGTTCGCTCCACCGCGCTTGTCTGTTCCGCGGAATGTGGAAGCAGATGCCCAAGCGGTGGAAACAAGTTGCGACACCGACAAACCGGACTCGTTGATCTTGGTCTTCAACGCGGCGATGTCTTGTGCGTCGACTAACTTGTGATCAACAGCAGGAACAGGATCTTGCCAAATTTGTGCCGGTGGTACTTCCGGTCCGAGCAAACGCGAAACTGGTCCCATGTCGCGGTGCGTTAGCTTGTACCAAGCCTTGGCAAACGCAGCTTCGAACTCCTTGGGGTTTTCATGGAATCGCTTGGAGATCTTTCCGTAAGCCGGATCAAGCTTGAGAGCCAAGTCAGTTGTGAACATGATCGGAGCGTGAGACTTCTTGCTATCGTGAGCATCAGGAACAGTGCCCTTGCCAGCGCCGCCCTTGGGAACCCATTGCTGTGCACCCGCGGGGCTCTTGGTCAGCTCCCATTCGTAAGCAAACATATTGTCGAAGTAGCTGTTGGACCAAGCCGTTGGAGTCGAGGTCCAAGCGCCCTCAAGTCCGCTGGTAATCGTGTCGCCACCATTACCCTTGCCATACTTATTCTTCCAGCCCAAGCCTTGCTCTTCGATACTCGCGCCCTCAGGCTCGGGACCAACGTTGCCTTCAGGCTTAGCCGCTCCGTGAGCTTTACCAAAGGTGTGACCACCAGCGATCAAAGCCACTGTCTCTTCGTCATTCATCGCCATGCGCGCGAACGTTTCACGGATATCGCGAGCCGCAGCAAGCGGATCAGCCTTGCCATTGGGACCTTCGGGATTGACATAGATCAATCCCATTTGCACCGCGGCGAGTGGGTTCTCTAAGTTGCGATCGCCCGAGTATCGTTTGTCGCCCAGCCATTCGCCTTCAGGGCCCCAATAGATGTCCTCTTGTGGCTCCCACACATCCGCGCGACCGCCGGCGAAACCAAAGGTCTTGAAGCCCATCGACTCGAGAGCCACATTACCGGTTAAGACCATTAAGTCGGCCCAAGAGAGTTGACTGCCATACTTTTGCTTGATTGGCCAAAGCAACCGACGAGCCTTATCCAAGTTGGCGTTATCAGGCCAGCTATTGAGCGGTGCGAAGCGCTGAGTTCCGTAGCTGGCTCCTCCGCGACCATCGGCAACGCGATAGGTTCCAGCGCTGTGCCAAGCCATGCGAATGAACAACGGGCCGTAATGACCATAGTCGGCTGGCCACCAATCTTGCGAAGTGGTCATCAGCTTCTCGATGTCCTTCTTTACTGCCTTGAGATCCAGTTTTTTGAACTCGGTGGCGTAGTCAAAGCCTTCGCCCATCGGATTACCCTTAGGCGAGTTCTGATGAAGGATATGCAAGTTCAACTGTTCGGGCCACCAATCGCCCGTGGTCATACCTCCCGAAGCAGTGTGGCGTTGCGCGCTGGGTCGCATTGTGCCGCCGATGACGGGACACTTCTCCACGTCGCTTTCCGTCTTGGTGGACGTTAGTGTGCTTTTGCTTGTGGGAGTGGGCTCGGTCTGAGCCAGAGATGTTGCCGCAAGACTGAGTGCAACACAGCCTGCCAGCAAACCCGCTGCATGAGTTCTCCTGGACATGTTTTGTTCCTTGAAGGGGTGGCTAACGTACGTGTGATTGATTCCATAGGGGATTGAACACTATTACTGTAGGCCATCTTCAAGCATAAGGCCAATGCATGCGCAGTATGTTATCCATGCATTCGAAGTATAGCAGGCAAAACGACATTTGAACCGCAGTCGTTAACCGCAGTCAGAAACGAGCGGAGGTTTGCGCCTTTTAATGTTGCGAGGTTGGGCTCTTTCGCAACCCAATGCGTTAGTTTTGAAGTTGCGCTATTTCTGGGATTTCGGGCCGAAGGCCCAGCGATTTACCTAGCCCATCGCCCCCATCGCCATGGGCTGGGATGTGAAGCTTGAGCAGGTTAAGGGCCATCGGCTCGAATTAGGCAACGATATGAGGTTGGTTCAAAGCAACTAACTTCGGTCAACAAGTTTTCGCACTCACCGCTTATGGCTCGCATTACTCGCCAAGCCATTTCATTAGATTCGGCTGAGCGGCGCGAATGATATGTTCGTGTCGAGCAGGACTCTCATTCACCACGCTCGGCGTAGATCGATTCACGGCTATCGTCGACAGAATGTTGCCGCTAATGGAAAGCGAGTTCGTCAAAGAAAAGGGTTGCTCAATAATTGTTCGCGAAGTGACCGACACTATTCGAACTCAAACATTGGCTGTTGATTCAAGCGTGTAAGAGCTTCGTCAGCCCATGGGCTGGCTGGAGCGAGTTCGACAAACCTTTGCCAGTGAACGAGAGCTTCCTTGAGGCGGCCAGCGTCGTCTAGGGTTCGGGCTAAGTGAAAATGAACGTCTGCAAAATCGGGAAACTGCTGCAAAGCGCCTTCGAATGCTGCAACGGCCAGTTCGAATTGCCCACACTCGGCAAGCACACAACCAAGATTGGCTCGAGCTTCGATAAGCTCGGGGTCCTGCTCGATGGCGCAGTAGTAACGTTCGCGAGCCCCCGACAAGTCCGCGCTGCGGTAGAGCACCTCGGCTAGTTGAAAGCTCACATCCGCGTTGGGCCCAAAGGCTGCCAGAGCCGTTCGAAACCATTGGACAGCAGAATCCAAATCGTCGTTCTCCTCTGCGACACTCGCATTCTCCAACATCTCTGCAAGCGATCCAAACGACGGGGTTGGATCTGCCGATGGAGCAACGAACTTCAACGTCACCGGCTCGGCGGCTTCTTCTTCGACACTATCGAACCCCAACTGTAATTGCCCAGTGGCTTCTAATCGCACCGCGCCAACCGATAGGACTAATCGTTTGCCTTGCAGAGTGATTGGCAATCCGGCACCACTAAGCGAGGTTGTGCCACTGAGTTCACAGAGTGAGGTGACTTGTCGAACGATCGACTGTGCGGTTAACCCTTTCGTCAGCCACTGTGAAAAAGTCTTGGCTGTTATCAGTTCTGCGTAGTCGAAATACGGAACCTTCATCACAACTTGGGTTGGTTGAAGCAAGCCTGCGCGATGCCACAAGCGAATGGCACGCACCGAGACCTTGAGCATCTCGGCCATCATCGCGGGAGTGTAGAGTTGCGAAGTATTCAATGACGAATCCAAACTGCATTCCTTCGCGCTAGTAGCGGATCATGCAGTAGAAGGCTCGAACCGCATCTTTCCACCCGATCTTTTTGCCTTCGTCGAAACCACGCCGCCAATAGCGAATCGGTCGCTCGTAGAATCGAGCTCGTCGTTTGGCCAGCTTGATCGTCAGTTCAATTTCGATACCGAAGCGATTTTCGCGAAGATCGGGGGCTAGCGACTGCAACAATTCGCGTCGGATAACTTTGTAACAGGTTTCCACATCGCTGAAGTGACAACCAGTACGAATGTTGGTCATTCGCGTGATCCAACGATTAGCCATCGCATGCCACAGTGGTGAAACGGGGCGATCGTGATGACCGAATCGAGTCCCATAAACTACATCCGCATGATCTTCAATGATCGGCTGAATCAGGATGCGGAAGTCTGCGGGATCATACTCTAGATCGGCATCTTGAACGACGATAGCTGTGCCAGTCGCATGCGTAAAACCAGTGCGAAGCGCAGCGCCTTTTCCTTTGTTTTTCTCGTGCAAGAGAATTCGCAAGTCATCGGCTGCTGGCAAAGCGGCTAACTTTTCGCGAGTTCCGTCAACACTGCCGTCGTCAATGACAATGATTTCGACTGGCAACTTCGTCGCTCGCACTCGCTCGATGACTTGAAGTACCGTATTGACTTCGTTGTATACCGGAATCACAACGCTTAACCTAAAGTCACTGGGAATCGCAAAGATTCCTAAACGTCGACAAACATCTTCGGTAAGCACAAGATCCAATCGCGAAGCTTGAACTTGATTCAAGTGCAAATGTTCGTATCAGAGAATCATTATAGTGTGAGG
>CAYWNG010000457.1:3063-5767 GCA_964458685.1 uncultured Pirellulaceae bacterium | reverse complement strand
CCTCCAGCGCTGGTTCCCACTCCCCTTCCTCATCCCCCCATGCCTTTGGCAATTATCAAGGGTGCCACTAATGTATTGATTGGCGGAAAACCAGCGGCCCGCGTCACCGACATGAGTGTCCCCTGCACCTTGCCAAGCTGCATACCTGGTGGTCCAGGAGTAATCATAAAGGGCTCTTCTACAGTGCTCATCGGAGGCCTTCCAGCGGCTCGGGTTATGGACAAGACAGTTCATGCTGCTTGTGTTGGGCCAATTCCTGGACCTACCGGCAAGATCATCGGTCCTGGTTGCGCGACCGTAATGATCGGAGGCTAAGGCTTACTTGAGACTGCAACATTTTGAAGAGTTTCGACCTTTATGTCCCAATTGCCGATCGATCGATAGCTCTGCTGAATCTCGGTTGATCCTGGAAAATGTAATCGTTCGCGATGGCGACGTTATCTGGGAAGGAATCTTGCGATGCTCGAGTCATTGTCAAAGCGAATTCCCAATTATCGATGGCTGTCCAATCATCCTCTCTAATCTGCGAACTTTTGTTCGGGAGAACATCGGTGGGTTGATGGCGAGAAACGACTGCTCGCCGACAATTGAAAGCTTGATTGGCGACTGCTGCGGACCGAGCTCCGCCTTTGATGTCACACGTCAACATCTAAGTAGCTATGCCTGGGACCATTATGGCGAATTCGATTCGAACGAGCCTAAAGATTCGACTCCTCGACCAGGAGCGATCGTGCGAGTCTTGGAACAAGCCTTGAGCTTACCGCCAGATCCAACCGAGCCTGTCGCAAATGAAGCGCCGTTGAGCGGATTGGCTGTCGATCTTGGATGCGGAGCGGGCCGAACATCCTTTGAGATGGCACGTCACTCCCAGGCATTAGTTCTAGGAATTGATTTGCATGTCCCAATGATTCGATTGGCGTCTCAGGTGTTGCGTTTCGGAAAGGCAGTGTTTCCCAAGCGTCGCTATGGAATTGTCTACGACCGTCGACCATTTCGGGTTGAGTTCGAGCAGATGCAAAACGTTGATTTTTGGATCTGCGATGCAAACTCCCTTCCGTTCGCCCCAACAAAGATTCAGACCGTCGTGGCGCTAAATACTCTGGACTGTGTTCCATCGCCTTCAGAGTTGCTTCAGGAAGCCAACCGAGTGCTGAAGGACGGCGGGCGTCTGCTACTTTCGTGCCCTTACGACTGGGCTAGTTCTGCTACTGCCATTGAGCAATGGATTGGTGGCCATTCGCAGCGAGGCCCGTTATCCGGCGATCCAGTCCCGACGCTACGATCATGGTTGAATTCGCTAGCAGAATCGCAATCCGAGTTTCGACTGCGCATAACCAGCGAGCGAGACAATGTGCCATGGCATGTTCGCATGCATGACCGAAGCTGCGTCGAGTATCAACTTCATCTAGTCCGCATGGACAAACGCCCCGTCTCTTGATTGCCACTGTCCATTAGGCGGTTCGCTGTTATTTTCTTTTCATCCGTTTGTCTAACTCGCAACCAGATTGAAGTAAGAAAACTGGGCAACGAAAAGTAGGATCAATAGCAACGTCACAATCATACCAATGGTCGCCATTCGCTGCTGAAATCGATAGTCGTTGAGCTTACCTTCAGTCCATTCGACCATTTCTTGTTCTTCGATCAGCTTTTCGATGACACCTTGGACAAACGCTTGCCGATCAGGTGTTTCTCCCGTGGCCGCAAAGTAGCAACCGCTATAGAAAGGCATCTTAGATTGTGACACGGACTCTGTACCAAAACCTCCCGAAATCAAGTCAGCCAGCTTACCTTTCCATGCGCAGCGCACTTTGGAGAGCAGTTCGTAGAGTCGCGTATTGCCAGGCTTGGAAAGCGCCTCGGGTTCGCGAAACAGGGTGTAGGCCCAGTCCTCGAATGTTCCACACGCTAATGTGACAAAGGCCACCAATTCGTCTTTCCGAGGAATCGCTTGTACATCAAATCGTCTACCAAATCGTTGGCTCAACGCCCGATCGCGACCAACCCGACGTACCAGCTCCTGAAAGCCGCGTTCTTTTTCCAGGCCGACAATCATCGATGTCACTGGACTGCGGACCGCCAAGGAAGATTCGATTGTGGCTACATCGGATCGTAGAGCTTTCTTCAGCTCTTCGGTTTCTGCGCCCGAGGAATGAATCGATTCGATTTGGATCAACGATAGTATGCCGTTGATACCGCAAAGTGGTTGACGTTGCTTTCGAATCAACTGACACAAGTAACTTAGCTCTTGCAAGCAAGCTGACGAGTACTGGTGAGATACCAGGACTTGTTTTTGATTTCGCTGAAGCGCGTTGGTCTCGTTACGAAACGTAACCGCAGGCAAGCTTTCTGCGGGTGCATAGTTCGCAGGTGGGTAACTTGACGAGGGATAGTTCGCAGCCGGATAGTTCGCAGCCGGAGTTGGTGGCGAATAGCTGCTTGGAGCTGACTCCGAAGCTCTTGTGGAAATGGTGCGCTGATTGGGATAGTTAGGATTGGGAGAGACTGGAACATTTGGATTGGATCCAGTGCCCATGTCTCCCAGCATCAGAGTGCCGCGATAGTTGGTTGGCTGAACCGGAGCCGGCTCAACCGGCTTAGGACTGCTGTTTGCATCGGAGCTGATGAATTCATTCAGTTCCAACGTGCCTCGAAGCGGAGTCGACGACGCAGGACCAGGAGGCGGTGCCGAGTAACTTGATGGAGC
>CAYWNG010000457.1:504-2963 GCA_964458685.1 uncultured Pirellulaceae bacterium | reverse complement strand
GGAGCCGAGTAATTGGTCGATTGTGCTGGAGGCTGGTAGTTGCTGGTAGGGTTGGCTGGATATTCACTTCGACGAATGGCATCAATGTCAATGTAAGGCATGGATGGGGGAGCGATGTCAATTCCTTCGGCCTTAGCGGCGGCAGCCAGCTCTTCTCGTAAAGACGCTAAAGCGCTCGTCCAACTGATATCGCTACAGAAGATATAGATCGCTTCGGAGTTGGCATACCAATGAATGGGCGCAGGGCCCTGTGGAACACCTTCAACGCTAAAGCGATGTCCCGTCGCATTCATCAGGGCTTTTTCTTGAGACTCGCTGTTTGAACCAGTAATCAAAAAGATCGGTAAGTTGTGGATCGAAAGTTCATTCGATTCCAGCGCATGCAAGCCAGCTTTCCATGCCGCGTCAACTTCAGGAAACGAAGCTGGCGTACCTTCGAGCCAAAGCGCAACAGTTTTGTAAACTAGCCAGGGGAGAATAAAGACCGATGCGACGATGGCGGCGATGCGAAACCAAGAATACGCGTGACGCCAAGGTATGTTGTTGGGATCGAACCAAAAGTAGATCCAAACAGCCGAAACTGTAATCGTTAGAAAAACGAAGGTCAGAAGAGCCGAGCAACCGGGCGTTGTCACCGGGACTAGTGAGGCCAAGCAGCCAATACGCGGCTTTTCATCGCCGGAGTCCTCGTCGTTTTCGTCGGTCTGCTCGTCAGTCATGAGTTGTTTCTGTCTCCATTCGATGAAGCTAGTCGCTATAGACTTGCTTCAAAACTAATTCCGATAGTGCAGTAGAAAGTAGATCACGTTCCATGCAGCAAACATCGTGGCGAAAATCCACGGCCATACGACCCTATTCTTGGCGGGCAATGGAGGAGCGCCCACGATATCACGCTCGGCACCTTTAAGCGTCGGTCGCCCCTGCCCCAAGCGGATCGACATGGCAACTTGACGAGACCAATCGTTGATTGAACTGGGTAGTCCCAAACTATCGCAGAGCATCGCTGCGATGGTGGGTTCACTGTACATACCACGAAAGCCCAAGATGACGCAGACGTAAAATACCTCAAGAGCATCGCGCTGAGCTAAAGTGGAAGCCTCTTTGGCATAGACAAAGAACTTCTCGGCGCATTCCCGCGTGTTGAACAACTCCCGCTCCATGACGTTGTTGCTCCACCATTCGCGGTGTGACCAGTTGGCTTCTACCAACATCTCATCCGTCCATGCAACCAGTGCATAGGCCGAAAGCTCCCAATCTCGGCCCGTTCCGACAATGGCTTCCCCTTGGTCGAGCAATGAACGCATCCGCACCCGCTCCTCTTGAGGATTGGGATCTTTGCCCATTGCAATCCGATCAAGCAGATCGAGACAATGGAGCAGGAACGGATCTACGGCCAAGGAGTGCTTTGGGGTCACTTGAGAGAGGGCACCGCGAATAGAGCAAACTTCAAGGGAATTTTGCGACCAAAGGCAGCGACCACCAAGGTCTGCTGGCCTTGGAGTCGATCCAGGTTAGCAATCAACGAGTCTTTAAGCCGAATCGCCAGTGTCTGTGTTTCTTGTACGTCGCGCCAAGCGGGTGTGTCTTGCCTTGGAACCTCGAAGTAAACCCAATCAGTTCGACCTGGCAGAGCTCGCACTTGACGATCGACGGGTACTAACGTCACGCCTGGAGCCCTTTGCTTAAAAAGGAACTCGACCTGGCGACTGCTTCCCAACTTCAAGTCCATGTGTCCTGGCGACAACAGTTCCAGACATTCTCGCTGGGTCAATTCACCTTTGTCGACACCAATGAACCATTGCCAATCGGAATTGAACCAACGCGGGTCGAGCGAGACCTGCATACCGTGGCCGATACCCATAAAGTATCGTTGCTGCACTTCGTAATCGCGAACTGCATTGATCAGCGTTTCTATTCTGAATCGAATGTCCATGAATATCTCGTACAGATTATCATGGTCGTAGGGCTTAATATCTGAGACGCGGCAGGTTGGTGAGAAGATTGAGAGTTGGCCCAGAATGCGACATAACTCGACATAAACGTCTCGCGGATGAACCCCTCGATCGAAGGCCAAAATAGACAACGCACCGCAAGCTGCATTGAGTTGTGTTAACATCATGATGCGCTCTGCATCACCGGGATCGCGGCTGTCCAACCCGATACCTCGATTGAGGACCTGTTGGCTCAACACCTCAATTTTCTGACCGATCACATCATAAATCGCGCGGATGATGTCGCGACTTAAAGCAGGCCAAGCATCGCAAGAAATCAACGGCGGTATAAAGGTCGTATCCAGTTGCGGCGCGGACTCCCCTTCGCTGGCACGTTTGACTTGCGCGATAGGCAATAGTTCGTAGCCTGAGAGGTCTTGCGTGGATGCTAACAACTGGACGTTCAGACGCTTGAGCTGAACTTCCTGTTCGTCTCCACCCCAGCTCTCTTTGGGAAGCCGAGACAGG
>CAYWNG010000457.1:0-494 GCA_964458685.1 uncultured Pirellulaceae bacterium | reverse complement strand
TCATCTGGTAACGAAAGATTGGTCTCCAAGTAGCGGAGTTCGTTGGAATTCTCAGTGTCGCTTGAGCCGACATTGGTTCGACCGAGCTTTCGTTTGGGAATACCCAAATAGATGCGAATCGATGTTTCCTTCTCGAACGAGTCCTCCAGGTTTTTGGAAGCAACAGAGCCGGACTTAAGGGCTTGAGACAAATCGATTCGATCCATCTCGGCACCCATCCCCAAATCAACCAGCGTTCCATCCCTCATGCGTGCCTGAATGCTGTGCAATTCGAATTGCTGATTCGCCAAGGCTTCGCGGCTAAAGCTAATCGATGCTAGGCCATAGTTATGTGGATTGTCGATGACCCCGTTGCGAAAGATCCGCTCAGCCCAATGGCGATCTGCCGCCTGAAAATGTTGTGGGCGGAGAAACGCGCCCTCGTACCAATGAACGGGAAGGTTTTGCATACGACAGGTACTGGCAATAAATGATAGGAGTCGACAAAAGGCAAG
>CAYWNG010000456.1:0-5773 GCA_964458685.1 uncultured Pirellulaceae bacterium | reverse complement strand
CGACACTTTGGAGCTTGCAGGATCGATGGTCGCTTCCAGTATCTTCAACTGACCAAAAGAAGTCGACGCATTTCTCAGATTTGCAGCGCCGCCGAAGCCGAGGCCTTCGACATTCAATTGATCGAAGGCTGCAGTTGGGCCAGGACCGAGATCTAGAGTCAAGCCGCTTTCGTAATCGCGTTGGTTGGATGCGTTGGATGCGAAGAGCCCGCGAAAATCGCCGGGATTTGAGTGCGGCGCAGCGACGACAAAGATAGTCGCAGCGTTGAGGCTCAGACCTGCGTTGGGGACTCGAAGAACATCGTCCTCGCCGTCGAATCGCACGACCCAGCCCTCGCCGACTCGCAAGCGTTTGGGGCTTTTTTCTGAGCTAGCTGCTTCAGTGCGGATCGTTGCATTTCCCTGATTAACCCATGCACTAATTGGTCCGCTATCTGACGTCGCGGATGTCGCGGGAGAATTGCCCGCCGCGTTAGGCTGATCGGCGGCTAAGAAAATCAGAAGGCCTTCTTCGATGGGAGGCTTGCTTTGCGCATTCAACGGCGACTGAGTGAGTGAAGATAGACTTGCGATCAGTATTGCGACTGCGACAAAAGATCTTGCTGCAGTGATGCGTGTAAGGTCGAGGAGTTGGCGATAGTCGCTATGATAGTGACCTAATCGACGACCCGTACTGGCGCGGCGATGGAACATGGTAGGAACGCCTTGGTGGGAATATGAAAAGCGAAGAGAGTGTGGACGTCATTGTAATCGGCTTGGGAGGCGTCGGCAGCGCCACGGTTGCGGCTTTGGCGGCCGACGGTTATCGCGTGATCGGCATCGACCAATTTTCGCCGCCGCACCAACGCGGAAGCTCACACGGCCAAACACGCGTGATTCGCAAGGCGTACTTCGAACATCCCGACTACGTCCCGATGTTGTTGCGAGCCTACGATCGATGGAAACAGTTGGAAGCGGATTCAGGCAAGCAGCTCTACTTCCCAGTTGGATTGCTTCAGATTGGGCCGATCGACGGAGAGGTTCTGGCTGGCGTTCGACGCAGTGCACTTGAGCACTCCTTGGATGTGCAGTACATGACCATGCAGGAAGCTCAGTCTCAGTATCCAGGAATTCAAGGCGATCCCACTTGGTCAGCTATCGTCGAACACGATGCGGGATATCTGTTGGTTGAGCAATGCATCGAAGCTCATCTACAGCAAGCTCAGCGGCACGGAGCAAGTTTGCGACTCAATCAATGCGTTCGCGATTGGTCGGTTGATGGCTCTGGTGTGCAAGTCGTCACGGACTCGCAGGTCCTTCGCGCCGATCGACTGGTGATTGCGGCTGGACCTTGGGCTGACAAGAGTCTTAAGCGATATCAGTTGCCTTTACGCGTACTTCGCAAGCATGTCTATTGGTATCAAGTTGAAGCCGGTCACTACCAGTCGAGTAACTTTCCTTGCTTCTTCTTCGATACACCGCAGGGATTCTTTTATGGCATTCCTCAAGTTGCGAATGCGCAGGGAACCACCGAGCAAGAAACCTCCGCGCGGGGAACATCTGAGCAAGAAACCTCCGCGCGGGGAGCTTCATCACAGGGCAACTGGCGTGGGCTGAAAATTGGCCGACACACAGGAGGTCAGCTTGCTGATCCAGAGGTTGCCTTCGAGCATCCCGAAGACGCGGAAGATCAGAGCTTGGTTGAGCAGTTCTTAATGGACTGTATGCCCGCGGTGACTCGCAATCGAATCGCTTGGCAGGGATGTTATTACACGATGACGCCCGACCAGCACTTCATCGTCGATCGACTGCCTGATTGCCCCCAGGTGAGCGTTGTGGCGGGGCTTTCGGGACACGGCTTCAAGTTCACTTGCGTGCTCGGCGAGATCGCCGCGAACCTGGCTACTGACAGACCTAGCCCGGTGAGCATCGACTTCTTGAGCCTAACGAGATTTACGTAGGCTAAGGGGGGAAGCTACGGCATCGGCGAGTCGCTATACGGAATTCTGCCGATTTCGCGCCTAGTTTCTGCAAACAAGCTGCCTAGGCGGCAACAGTATTAGCATCAAAAGCCCTTTGTAAAGTTGCGCGGAATTCCTTGCGATAGCCGAGATCTGGGGAATTTCGTTTTTCGAGAATCTGCTACGATATTCCCAGCACTGCTCTGGGTAACTTTCGTGGGTGGCGTTCAAGATCGACTTTCTGAGTTCTTGATGCGACTGACCTGGGGTTTGTTTCGGCGACTGAGTGAAGCGCTCGTCGTCATTTTTTTCCGAATCACTAGTGAATCTGCAAATGAAAATCGCTCATATTCTCTTTGGATGTCTAACTGCCTTGACCATGATGACCTCACCCAGTCAGGGGCAAACGCCTCTGCTCGACCGACAACTGTTTTTTGGCAACCCGCAAATCTCCGGCGGTCAGCTAAGCCCAGACGGCAAGTTCATCTCCTTCATGAAGGCCAACAACGGCATCATGAACGTTTGGGTCAAGCGTTTCTCTGAACCCTTCGATAAAGCTCGGCCGCTGACCGACAGCCCACGACCGCTTTACGGATATTCTTGGACCGAAGACGGCAAGTACATCCTTTACGTGAAGGACTCCGATGGCGATGAGAACATGAACCTGTTCGCTGTCGATCCGAGTGCGATGCCTGCTGAAGGAAAGCAAGTTCCAGAGTCTCGCAACTTGACTCCGATGAAGGACATCACCGCTCAGATGGTCCATGCCAGTGAAAAGAATCCTGACTTGCTTTGGGTCGGTATCAATGACCGCGATAAAGCTTGGCATGATTTGTACCGGCTGAAGATTTCAACGGGCGAATTGACTTTGGTTTACACCAACAATGATCGTATTACAGGCTACGAATTCGACTGGGACGATAACCTTCGACTGGTGAGCCGAACTGATGAAGCCGGCAATACCGTTCTTTTGCGAAAAGACGGCGACAAGCTCGAGCCAATCTACGAGACTTCCGTAACCGAGTCGGCTGGAGTGATTGGCTGGGACGCTAAGAACGAAAATGTCTATCTTGAGACGAACAAAGGCGAACTGGATCTTTCCGCCGTATTCGTGATGAACCCAGTCACCAAAGCCATGAAGTTGTTCGAAAGCGATCCCGAAAAGCGAGTCGATTTTGGCGCGCTGCAGATCGATCGTAACACTCGCGAGATCATCTCGACTTCGTATACCGACGATAAGACTCGCATCTATTGGCGCGATAAGAACTGGGAAGCCAACTACAACTTCCTCAAGGAAAGATTCCCTGGCCGTGAAATCTCTTTCCAAAGCTCGACCAAGGACTACAGCAAGTTCTTAGTCGCTATCCATGGCGATAAGTACGCTTCCGAAGCTTGGTACTTTGATGCCAAGACCAAGGACCTGGTTCACCAATACACCCCGCGTCCAGAGCTGAAAGCCGTTGAGCAACACTTGGCTCCAATGACTCCAGTTCGCTACAAGAGCAGCGATGGATTGGAGATTCCTGCATACTTGACGTTGCCAGTTGGTGTTGAGCCCAAGAACTTGCCAGTCGTCGTTCTAGTTCACGGTGGACCCAAGGGGCCTCGCGACAATTGGGGTTACGACGCTGAAGTTCAATTCCTTGCCAATCGCGGCTACGCAGTGTTGCAGCCCAACTTTCGCGCTAGCGGTGGTTACGGCAAGAAGTTCCTCAATGCGGGTGACATGCAGTGGGGCAAGTTGATGCAAGACGACATCACTTGGGGCGTGAAGTACCTGATCGAGAAGGGGGTCGCTGACAAAAAGCGAATCGCCATCATGGGTGGCAGTTACGGTGGTTACGCGACGCTGGCCGGATTGGCGTTCACTCCTGACGTCTATGCTTGCGGCGTTGATATCGTTGGTCCAAGCAATATCTTTACGCTTCTCAATTCGGTGCCTGCCTATTGGGAAGCTGGCCGAGCCTTCTTGTACGGCATGGTTGGCGATCCAGAATCGGAAGAGGGCAAGAAGCGGATTCAAGAAGCAAGTCCTCTGTTTAGCGCGAACAAAATCGATAAGCCATTGCTGATCATCCAAGGTGCAAACGACCCACGTGTTAAGCAAGCTGAAGCTGACCAAATCGTCATCGCTTTGCGTGATCGCGGACACGATGTCAGCTACCTACTGGCTGGTGACGAAGGCCATGGTTTCGCGAAGCCTGTGAATCAAATGGCCATGTACTCGGAAGTCGAACGCTTCTTGGCTGAGAAGATCGGTGGCCGATACGACGCAGTAATGCCTGCTGACGTTTCAAAGCGTTTGGAAGAACTGCGAGTTGACGTGAGCAAAGTGACCTACACCAAGCCTAGCGAAGTGAAGATTGCAACTGGATTACCCGCCTTGAATGTTCAGCTTAAGGAAGGCAATGAAAACTGGGACCTCAAGATCGCTGTTCAAGGACAAACCATTCCAATGAAGGCCAAACGCAGTTATGCCAAGGCTGATGGAAATTGGGTTATCAAAGAGTCGATCAGTGGTCCTCTCGGCGAGATGATAAATGAAGGCACCTACTCTCCAGAACTCAAGACGCTTAGCCGAGTGTTCAAGCAAGGTCCAATGTCGCTAGCCGCTAAGTACTCGGCTGGCGAAATCGAAGTTGAGATGGGTGACCAGAAGAATAACTTGAAGTATAGCGGTGCTTTGCTTTGCGATGGTCCTGGATTGGAAGCTATCATTCAAGGTCTTCCGCTCAAGGAAGGTTATGAACTGGCAGTCAACGTTGCCGATCTGCCTTCGATGAAAGTGGAGACACAGAAGTTGAAGGTTGAAGGCAACGAAGAGTTTGAAGGTAAGACCTACTTGAAGCTGACCTTAACCAATGTCGAGAACCCAGCCGCCAAGACGACTCTATGGTTAGACCCGAAGACCAAAGCGACCGTTCGCAGCGAGCAAGTTCTCCCACAGATGGGAAATGCTGTGCTAACGAAGTCGTTGGCAAAATAGAGTAATCTATTCATCTTCCGCCCCATCTGAATCAATCATTCAGATGGGGCTTGGATGCATTCTGATTGGTTGCGAAGCGGAATGTAAGGAAGTGGATTGCTGCGAAATGGATTGTTGCGAAATGGATTGTTGCGAAATGGATTGCTAACAACGGATGTTGGACGCTTTGAAAGGGATTTCATGAAGAAGGCGAAGCGAAAACCCGAGCGACGTGGCGCAGTGGATAATACGTCCAGTGCAGATGCGTCTCAAGCGTCGCGAGGCAATGGTTGGTCGGGGGTGTTGACATGGGCTGTTGTCAGCAGCATCGCACTCTTAGCCGCCTTCCCGCCAGTCAATCTCTATCCGCTGGCTTGGATCGCTCCCTTGGGTTGGCTGGTCATTTGTCAGCGAGCTGAACCCGTGGGACGTCGCGGATACCTTCAGCTCTGGTTGAGTGGATGTTTGTTTTGGCTTGTTAGTCTTCACAGCGTTCGCTTGGCCTTCTGGGTGCTTTACGTTGGCTGGATTGCTCTCGCTTTTTATCTGGCTATCTACATTCCGCTGTGGATCGGAGTGACTCGCCTGATGATACATCGCTGGCGAGCTCCTTTATTCATAGCCGCACCGGTTTCGTGGACGGGATTCGAACTCTTTCGATCCCAATTCTTGACGGGATACTCCGCCAATACACTGGGGCATTCGCAAGCTTGGCAGCCTGTGCTAATTCAGTTCGCTGATACGCTTGGTCACGGTGGTATCAGTTTTATCATGATGACATTCGCTGCCCTAGTTACAGATCTTGGAACGCGACTTTGGAAACGTCGTGCGCAAGATAGTGCAGGTTCAAGTGCACAAACTGATTCAA
>CAYWNG010000455.1:0-5780 GCA_964458685.1 uncultured Pirellulaceae bacterium | reverse complement strand
TTTACCATAGCTACCCATTTTCAGCCTACACCAGTTCCGTACATTGGACAGCTACATTCAGAGATTCCTGCAACTCCTTTACTAGGCTGCTATAAATGAACTCTGGATTAGCGGGGGCAAGGTGTATCTTGCTCCTTACATTGGATCGTCAAAAAACACCTTGGGTAACTGACTACGCACGACTAAGGAATTCCAACTTCTTCCTATACGACTCGTGAACCAATACCGCGATTACCAATCAATCCGAACAGCGCCCATGATAACAATGCGACGGGAATATTGTTCTGAAGCAGGAAGACCTCTAACGAGTTTTCTAAGATTACTGTCGAAATGCACGCTAAGCCTATTGCTCTCTGGTAACCACTCCCCTCCGTTTCGCCCGCCTCAAGAAAAACCATAAAAAGCAACCATATGACAGCAGCCAGTCCGACTAGCCCTGTCTGAATCGCGACTTGGATATACTGATTATGTGCCGATAGCTCGAGCCCGGTAAATGTTTCTGCGAGAACGCCACCTCCATGCCCCAACCAAGGCTTCATCTCAATGTGATTGAGCAATATAGGCCAAATAACATCCCTCCCAGACTCTAGCCTCCTATCCGTAATTTCAGATTGCCTAGAAACCGCATATTCGCGGATCGGATTATCCGTAGTGTGCACCCACACGACAAGCAGATTTACCAGAACGATCGAAAGGAAAACAATAATCAAGCAGGACCGGCGTTTGCAAGCAAATACAAGAGTAAAACACGCTATTGGAAAAAGAACGGCGATAACCAACTGAGTGCGATGGTCTAAAGCCTTAGCAGTTAAAAATATAGAAAATGAAAATGCAATCAATTTTAAGGTGCAGTCTACCAGGGTATCCCGCGAACTCAAATAGAGGCCGATCATTGAGATTGTGCCGAAGAATACTCCAAAATAGTTCTTCGGCAGCAATGTCATTGCGACGAATCCCGCATCATTTGATGTGAACGCAGAAGCTAAAGCTACTAAAAACATAATAGCCATAAGCGTGTAAACTGAAAACGCAAATAATTTACTATTTAATATTTCATATCTGAAGATCCTAAAGAATGTATACATGAAACACACGCAAATCAATATAATCGCATTCTTCAGGGACCGGATTTCAAATGCGAAAGCTGTAGAAAGGCAGTAGATCACTATCAATACCGCAAATGGCAGCAGCGTTTTTTTCGAAGACCTCCAAGCTCGCTTAGACATTATTATGTTACAAAGGGGGATTAGGCATACGAGTGAGAGCAGGGCATCTTGCAATGAACTAGTGGGATCGACGGTGAGCAATATTAGCCCCAGTCCGAACACGATCGTAACTGCGCTAGCTGACGCGACATTGACATTGAGGCACTGGGACGCTCGTAACACTAAAAATGGCAATTGACACCTACCTTTACAGAAAAAATCGAAAAGTTTCATCACCTGTCGACCAAAGTTACATCTCGCTGGGCTCTCGAACTGATTCTAAGAAAAGCCGTTTTTACCCGAAGAGTGGTGAACCTCGTTTGACATTAACCCTTTAAAGATTTACTTCTGCGAGTCCAACAGTTCGCCCTGGTATTTGCAAGACTCTATCGTAGCAAACTTATGTAATTTTAGGCATCAAGCAAGACCGCATATCTGCTTAGGCCTGCACAAATCTGAGTTGCGTTCGACCACAGTGCACAATGGTGTAGAGCGTTTCCTCGTAGACATACGAATACTATTCCGAAACAGAACAGTGCAAAAGACATTCCAAGGCCAAGCATAATCCATCCTGCGTATAGCGACGACTAATTCAATAAGCCAGTTACATGCCATTCATTGGGTGCGACGAAACAACTTCCCGGTCGTCAATTCAAGGTACTGATAGGAAAGACGAGCCACCAACAAACAGATCAAGATCGTAATAATCGGATAGAAAAGCACGTAACTAACTCCAATTTTGCTAACTGGGAGAAGAAATGTCGTGATTCGAATGACAAACATGTGACTGAGATAGAGGCTATAAGAGGAATCTCCAATTTTTGTCGTTAAAGCCTGCCCCCATTGAGGCATAACGCTGTACAGGTTTTTCTCTGCAAACACCAATGAGCCTAGTAACAACGCCGCAGGGACGCCCCAAACCAAAACTCGGGTGTTTAGTCCAGGTAAAGGGAAAGTAGCCCCGACAATAAAAAACCAAAGCAGAGCAAACGTCACTAGCCAAAAGCCACTCGCATTGGAAATCCTAAATCCTCTCAAATACAACATCCCGATGACCGAACCCGCAACAAACTCAAGGACAACAGGCCTTGTCCAATACCAAAGTGCGGGCGAAAAATCTCGCAATGGAACAACAAGTCCGAGGCTAACAGCGGTTAGAAAATAGGCAACAAGAACTTTCTTGAACAGCGCGCG
Source organism: uncultured Pirellulaceae bacterium (assembly GCA_964458685.1). Lineage (GTDB taxonomy): Bacteria > Planctomycetota > Planctomycetia > Pirellulales > Pirellulaceae > Aureliella. The sequence goes on along the minus strand of CAYWNG010000455.1, from coordinate 3,381 downwards.
AGGGAGTTGCAACAGTAACGCAAAACAAACGTAGAAGTACATTTCATAATTCAAAGTCCATCCCAATGCATAAATCGGTGTGACTTCACTGTCCGTTGGGCGTTCTGACGGAAAGAAAAGATACGATTTGAACGCGTACGCAAATTGAGAATCACTCTGATTGCGCATATTCGGGGCGAAGATGGCAATCAATAGTACCAGTGTCGTGAAAATCCAATACAAGGGAACGACACGAGCCAATCTCTTTTTCAGAAAAACTCCGCTGGATGATTTCGTTCCGACCGTCGCGTCGGAAACGTAAACCATGATAAAACCGCTAACGACGAAGAAGAGATCAACACCAGCTTGCCCAAAATTCCAAATTGACAATGGATCGCTATAGATGCTGGGCGCACGATGAATCATCTCTTTGCTCAAATGGGCCAATAGAACCATCAGCGCAGCCACAGCTCTCGCAAACTGTATGGAATCGAGCTTATTTCGCATGTGATTACTAATCTCTGTGATACTTAAAGGAAACTGCGACTTGATTAGGCCAACTAAGCACCGCTTGTTCTCGGTTATGACTAGCTTGTAAGAATTTTTTCGAGTTGAGCTTTGATCGATTCAATGGGTATACTCGTGTTTACCTCTTCCATTGAAATTCGCATGCAGGAAAAGAGCTCTGTGTCTGGAAGAAAAGTGATTCTCGTCGCGTGTTCTGGGAGCATGGGGCCACGAGGGTAGTAATCATCACGATCACAGGAGATAATGTTGCCGGCCAAAATCGTCAGCATTAGCGATTCAACTCCCTGTTTGCGGTGCAATAGTTTGATTGAGCTATTCGTGCAAGTTATAACTTCCCAATCCGGATGCAACAGGAAAGATACTCGCGCGGCGTGCGATTTGAGCGGCACCCATGCGTCTGCGATTACCATCGCCTGCGAGTCCCCCACTCCGATATACCTGGCCACACGTCCACCTATTGCAGGGTAACCTTCCGCAAATCCCGTAAGCTCGACCGGTAGTATATCTGGCACCTTGCCAAACTTCGCTCTCCCTCTTCGCCCAACTCTCCAAGCGCCAAAAAACTCAACTGGTTCAAGGCCTTGATAACACGGACCGTTGTGAGATTCAGAAGACTTCGTTCTTTGTCTTAGCGAGTCATTCGAAGTTGACATAACTCCGGGATCGACAATCAGTCGTACATCAGCGACCGAAAGCTCAATAGATAGAAAATCCGCGTGTCCATGTCCACAATTCTCTCGCGGTCCAATCTGGCCCGCATCGAATATTGCCGTGAATGGCCCCGAATTCAATCGCGCATAGCCCGCATCAGGCAAAGTTCTTACGGATTCGACTTTCGTGTGTCCAAGCCATCCGATTTTGCATGGCGCTACCGAATCTTCGATGGCGGCATCATTGAACAACGCAATCTCACCGTCGGGATGTACCGTTACTTCCAATGCAGACTGCATTTTTTCTTCCAGGCGACTCATTTCCGAGGCATACGGTTCTGGAATCACGCCAGCCCGAACCATAGATCGCAGAAGTAGCAAAACGTGGATGTGATAAGTTGGGCTGAGTTCTGCGTGATAGCCGTCATCCAATATCTGTGACTTGAATACTCTCAGGGCCTCATCTAAGTCGAATTGAATACTCTGATTCTCAAGAGCTAATTTGGCTGCAAAAATCCCAGTTACCCCAAATGCAGCATGATTGTAGCCAAGATAGATTTCTTTTAAATGCTCAAGCAAACGAGTGCAGTACTCGACATGCCTTGCAAGGATCAACATCGACTTAGGTGAATCGACACCAGTTCGACTTGCTAAATTTGCAGCTACCGAGATCGACATGACGCGCAGCGAAACCACAATGGGTTCCCACAACAAAGTCCCTTGAGCGCTACTAACAGGATGACGCTCGTCGATAAGTGCGACAAAGTCGGCAATGGTCTGTAGCGCTCTCTCGGGATCTAAACGTGCCAGCGCGATTGCAAACGAAAATGAGCACCAATCGTAGTTCCAGTTTACCCGAGTTCCATCACCTTTGAAACGAAACTGCCAGTCGACTGATTCGACACTACCGAAATTCCACGTCGCACCTCTTGAACTGAAAGTGCCCTCCCAGATTTCCTTGGCTGTGTGGAAACGGTCTCCTGTACATTGATAGCTGTCCGCGAAAGCTGACAAAGCCTCAGATTCAAAGAATGGACCGTCCAGCAAAGTTAGTGTACTTTGCGAGGGCGGTTTCATTTTCAAGTAATGTTCACGGCATGAGTGAATCAACTTGCCGGCGATCATCTTCAGCGGCAAGTGTCTCAGGTACCTTAGCTGTTTAATAAGTTTCATGGAGGCCTACGCCGATTGTGGGCGAATCACCTTGAGAGATTCGAAAAATGCAGACGGAACCAAGTGCCCACCCACAAAAATGCTCAGATCCTGATAGGCCTTTAGCGCGAACCAACCAAACAGGAGTACGAGTGTTGTTGCTTGCGATACGGCGACAGCGACACTTCCATATGGCACGAGTATGAAGCACGCAATGACTTCAAAAACGACTGCCAACGCGTAAGATGCCAAAACCGCTTTCTCAAAACCACTCATCTTCAAAATCTCATCCACTGGACCGCCAAAACACTCTCCTAATGTCCCTATCAACAAGTACGTAAGCAGTAGCGATGCTTCCGAGTACTGCGTTCCAAAGATGATCCCGATCGCGACTTTGCCGACGAGGAAATTTCCTAGCATAACAAGAACCACAAACCCCGTTGCTAGAGTTGCAATGATTCGTGTGAGCGCTTCGATAGCCTTCTTGTTTTGCTCCAGTTTCGCATTCGATAGTTGTGGCCTAACGGTGAAGCGGATGGCGGCAATAAAAGCGTTCGTTGCAATAGCAAGTCGACTTGCGATCGCGAAATCCCCCGCCTGATTGGCCGATAGCGAAAGCCCTACAACCCACACCGGAATCCAGTACAGTGCCGTTTGAGCAACTCGACTTAAGCAAATTGGAAACCCGATCTGAACAACTGATGGATCAAATCGCTCGCCACTTGCGTTTCCACCTTTTGGAAAGCTACTGAAGAGTCTAAATGTGGCCACGATGGCACAGGGGACAACACCAACAAGAGTGAACGTCAGTATTCCATCAAGTCCTGGTTCGGCCGACAAGAGAAGATAGGGAACAACCGAAAGGCATGACATCCAGGTTGCCGCACTGTAGAAGAAAAATGAACCTTCCGTTTTTTTACCAATAGCGACCATACACTGAGAGCAGAAAAAAAGCAGAGCGTATGATAGCCACCAAAACAGACAGTAGAGAGTGATTCTCAAACTACCATTGGCAAGACCAACGAACGTAGAAATGGCTAAGAATGGGCTTGTTAGCACAAACGAACGCACA
>CAYWNG010000454.1:0-5789 GCA_964458685.1 uncultured Pirellulaceae bacterium | reverse complement strand
CGAAAACTGCGCGAGTCCGAATTTTAAATGCAGGCAAAACCGGACGCTAACGCGTGGCGGCTAGTTCAGCAAGATCGCAGGCCTTTTAAGCGGGACGCTCCATAAAGCCAGATTCTACTTGCCGATACAAAAGCGGCTGAAAATCTCGCCCAAAATATCGTCGTTGTGGACTTCGCCAATGATCGAAGACAAGTCCACCAGCGCGCACTGCAGCTCACTGGCAATAAGTTCTTCGCCGTCCTGCAAGTCGATCAGCTCACGAGCCCTTGAAAGGCTCTCCCTTGCCGTCGTGAGGCTGTGGAAGCAGCGAATTGCCGTATTATGCGTGGCTTGAGTAAACCGACTGCTGGTTTGACGAATCAAAACCCGTTCAATTCGATCGCGGAGTTGTTCCAGCAGCTCAGGCTGGCTGATCGAAACGACGCAGTCCGGCTCGGGTACTTTCGAATCGTTTAGCTTAGCGAACTTGAGCAAGTCAGCCTTGGTTCCAATTCGAATCACAGGCTTGCCAGCTAGATCGTCTGACTCCATAAACTGCTGCTCAAATTCGTTGCATGGATTGCTCAGGTCTTGGCAAACCAACAGAGCATCACAGCTTGCCAATCGCGTTCGCAGGAGTTGTTGAGCGATCGCGCGAGGTGATTGATCGAAAATCTGTTCGACCCCGGCGGTGTCCAATAGCGTCACATTAGTTCCGGCAATCATAAGTTTCGCTGAAACGGTGTCGCGGGTCGTGCCAGCGATCGGAGACACAATCGCTCGCTCTGAGCCGACAAGCGCATTGAGCAGCGAGCTTTTCCCGGCGTTGGGTGGACCAATCAAGGCGATTTCAAGATCGCGATTGCCGACGCCTCGTGAACGAAGTTGTTCTAGTAGTTGATCCATACTCGCGATAATGGAGTTAAGCCGCTCGTTCAGCTCGCTGTACGTAATGAACTGGATATCCTCTTCAACAAAATCCAGTCCAGCTTCTAGGTGAGCCAACATTTCCATCAACTCACCGCGGAGCTTTTGCACGGGTTCACTGATGTTGCCGCCCAGTTGCCCCAGCGCCCATTGAAGCTGATCGGATTCGGTCGATTCAATCACGCCCAAAATTGCTTCAGCTTGGACCAAGTCCATTTTTCCAGCCATGAAGCTTCGCAAAGCAAACTCTCCGCGCTCAGCCGGTGATGCGCCAGCTTCCGTGAGGCATCGAAGAACGCGGTTCACAATTGGAACTGAACCGATCATATGCAGTTCGGCACTGGGTTCGCCCGTAAAGCTGCGATGATTGGGCCAATAGTAGACGCCAACATCTAGGGAGCGCTGCTCCCAATTGAGATCCAGCTTTGCGTGGAAGTAAGCCGAGCTTTTGCATTGAGCCAAAAGATCGGCGATTGGACGCTTTGCTCCATCAACGGATCGCAAAACCCTTTTGAGGATTTCGGCGGTTGCGTTTCCTGACAGTCGCACAATCGCTCTTGCTGCCGGAGCTAGTGGGCTGCTGACAGCTACGATGGTGCGACTGAGATCAAGCTTCATTGAATGGCCAAGAATGGTCGATCTATCTGTTAATTGCTTGCTGGTGGAGCAGTTTGGCCAGAAAACACACTATAACCAGGCATCCAAATTGGATACTCTAATTTGTCAGCTGGAAGCTTCATTTGACCTGTGACTAAATCAACCGCTTTCCGTAGCTCTCCAACAGTCTTCTTTAAGTCTTCCTTCGTCTTTGCTTGGTCGAGTTTTTCCAGAACTGGAACGGCTGGTGTCATCATAGCAGAAAAGATTCTAACTAGATTTGGGTCAGCCGGAGCATTTGCACTCTTGTCCAAAAAGCCTCGAATGTGAATCATCAATTCGGGTGCGACCCAGATCTTTCCAACCTTCTGAAATTGCGTCACTGGAGATGGATTTCCATACATGGTGAGTTTGACTTCGGCTCGATCCGTAGATTCGCTCACAACTACGTAGGACCACTTTGGTGTCCCTGACTGCTCCAAAGCTGCCAGAAACTGCAAGTTGACCAAGGCGGAAGCCAGGAAGTTTGGAATGTTCTCAGTTTGAAAGCTGCTCGGATCCCAAATTGCGGGATCTGCCGTTCCTTCAAGGAAAGAAACGACATAGGGCCATGCTTGATTAATTGATTCAAGCTGCTCAGGAGTAGCGGAAGTGCCATTTACCGCGGGGTCCAATAGCCAATCCCGCTTTTTAGATGCGATGCTCGCAAGGAGTCCGAATGCCTTCCGCAATCGCCCAGGAGCAGTTGGTCCTAGGCCTTGAAGGTTCTTGCTCAAAAAAACGGACATGTCCGTTTGCATTTTGGGAGGCATCATATGCCAAACTACGAAGAAGTTGCCTTTATTCAATTCATCAGTAAAAGTCTTGAGAAAGCTGTCGATCTTGGGATCATCTTCGAAGGGGGAGGTCAACGCGGCAGATGGTTCAAGCTTGAAGGTCAGCTTTGCAGCTTCGACGGCGACGGGAGCCTTGACGATCTCTTTGTTGAAGGCCTCGGGTTTGGCGAGCTTTAAAGCTTGGAGATGGCTTTCTAAGCTCAAGTTCGTCAGCGGTACCTTGGCCTCTTTACCGTTCTCCAACTTGAGAACGACGGCCTTGCCTTCCATGCGAACGAACTCACCTACTAACTCTTTGCCATCCGGATTCGTCCATTTCGTAGCATCCTGCGCTCCACTGTGGGCTTGCAACAGAAGCAACAAGGCAAAGCAGCTTGCCAAGGACAAACAACGACGCAACATCACAACGCTCCCAAGGGATGAATTCGAAAAGATGAAGTGCAAATTATAGTTGGCTTAGCGGCTAATGACCACCAACTAGGCAAGTGTTTGGGGCTTTGATTCTGCCGATTCTCCGTCGGAAGGCTCGCCACAGTTCGATTCCTTGGCGTACCATGACAGATTCGTTAGCAGCAAGTTCGAGCCTGGAGTGCTCGAGGCTTGGGTGTTTGAGGCTTGGTTGTTCGAGCCTGGGGAGCGTTTGAGCTGGATTCGTAGGCCGCTGGGCGTGCAATTCTGTATTTGTGCCGAGCATTCCTCGCTGTCCAGCTCGAGTTCAACCTCGGGCGAGCCTTGAAAGGCAGGCACAAAACCCAGAACGACCGTTTGCGACCGCTGCGACTCTTCCCAGGCAACTTGAATTTCCCCAGCCATGTAGCGGAAGCCCGCGGGATCGATTCCCTCCTCGCTTGTTCTGAGAACCGCATTATCTGTATTAGCTGTAGCTCCTAAGTCTTCAGCCTCAATGTGCGAACTTGAGTCAACTTGTGCTAAGCGGCCGTCCGACTCGCTTTCTAGCTTGTTTGCATCATGTACGCCTGCAATGAGCGAGCTTTTCATCAGGCTTGCATTGATCGATGAAACAAAACCGCGTAGCCCAACAAGGCAATCGCGGCGACACATTTCGTTCCAAAGCCAAAACTCGACAGCGATCCCGACTACGCCTGCCGGCAATACCGCTGCGTAAGACTGTGCGCTTAAGCATAGATAGCCCAGCCAATTCACGTTCGCCGATGCCGTCACCAACCACACGAAGTGATCTTCCAACGATGTTGTAGGCTGAGTCGAAGTTACCACAGGAAGTCGCAAAGCGGCTGAGACGCCGAAAAACAACAGCCCGCTGGCCGTCAATAGACTGTCATTGGCATCGGAGCTAGTGGAAGCAGTCCACGCGGCAATCCAGGCGGCTAAACTGCCGATCCACCATGTGACGACCAGAAATAGCCAAAGCTCGTTTTGCTGGTTCTTGGAAGGAACAACCATCGGATAACTCCACAAAAAAACCTATCCTAGAATCGGTCTAGGATAGGTCATTGTCATTGATTCGCAGCTCTGCGCGAAGTCGGCAACTAGGCCAAAGCCTTCTTCAGCTCGGCAACCTTCTTCTCGGTCGCTTCCCAAGTGAAGCTTGGTTCGCTGCGACCGAAGTGACCGCCAGCGCTGGTAGCGCGGTAGATCGGACGACGCAACTGGAGGTAATCGATGATTCCGCCGGGCGACAATGGGAACAGATCCCAAACAGCCTTGACGATCTTTTCGTCGGCGAACTTGCCTGAACCTTGAGTATCGACGTGAACGCTAACAGGCTCGGCAACACCAATCGCGTAGGCCAATTGGACTTCGCAGCGGTCTGCTGCTCCGGCTGCAACCAAGCACTTGGCGACGTGTCGAGCCATGTAAGCCGCGCTTCGGTCAACCTTGGTTGGATCCTTACCGCTGAACGCTCCACCACCGTGACGACCCCATCCACCGTAGGTGTCGACGATGATCTTTCGGCCAGTTAGACCGCAGTCACCGTGAGGACCACCCACGACGAACTTGCCGGTTGGGTTGATGTGGTACTTGATCTCGCCCTTAACCAACTCAGGTGGCAAGCACTTGAGAATGACTTCGTTGATCACGAACTTGCGGATCTCGTCATTGGTGACTTCAGGAGCGTGCTGAGTGGAAACAACCACGGTATCAATCCGAACTGGCTTGAATCCGTCGTACTCGATGGTTACTTGGCTCTTGCTGTCTGGGCGAAGCCAGTTGACCTCTTTGGAGAATCGAGCCTCAGTCAGGCGATTGGTGATCCGGTGGCTCAAAGCGATCGGCATTGGCATCAGTTCGCTGGTATCGTTACAAGCAAAGCCAAACATCAAACCTTGGTCGCCAGCACCGATTTCCTTGCCAGCCGCCGCGTCAGAGTTGACCCCCATGGCAATGTCCGGGCTTTGCTCGTCCAGGGCAATCATGACGTTGCAAGTATCGGCAGCGATGCCCCATTCGTCGTCGGTATAGCCAACTTCGCGAATTGCAGTGCGGACAGTCTTGGCAAAGTTTACGTTTGCTTTGGTCGTGATTTCACCGGCGATCAGCGCCAAACCTGTTGTGACCAGCGTTTCGCAAGCCACGCGGCTCATCGGGTCTTGCTCCAACAATGCGTCCAAAACGCTGTCAGAGATTCGGTCAGCCAGCTTGTCCGGATGACCCATGCTTACAGATTCACTAGTGAAAAGATATTTTCCGGAAGCCACGAATAGCCCCTCCTAAGGGATCGAATTGCCAATGAGTTACAGTTGCGAGCGAGAAGTATAACTAGGCTTCCCAACCTGCGGAAGTGATTATTGGAATCCAAGCGGGTAAACAGGCGATGTGAAGAATTTTTTGAACCGCAGACGTTGTTTTGAAGAACGCTATTCCTATGATTTCGGGCCAAAGGCCCAGCGATTTACATAGCCCAGCCCATCGGGCCCATCGGGCTGGGTGATTGAGCATGAGTAGTGAAGGCCAACGGACCGCCGGTTTGCACGCAAACCGGCGGTCCGTTGGCCTTTGCTTTTCTCGCGAATCGCATTCCCAGCCCTACAGTTGGGCTAGGTAAACAGACCTTCGACCTTAAATCCCAAAAGCGCAACATCAGATGGCGCTACCCGCCGTCCACTCGTCACTCACTGCGTCCAGCGACCGCGACTCAAAAGCGAAAGGTTCCTCCTGGCGGAGGAACCCTACGTTAACGACCTATGCCGAGCGTCGGCTGGAAAACTGGCGAGTACGTCTAGCGGCCATGGCAACCGCTCGTTCGACCATTCGAATCTTGCGATACACGCCTTCGCGACGTGCAAATCGATTCAGCGACTTTCGATACTTGAGGAAGAACATAAAGGTCTCCGCAAAATCTTCACTCGCGTTCGTTGTGGCGTACTCGCTGACAAAGTGCTTGAGCAGTTGAGAGTTGAAGTGGCGCTCGACGGCCTCTTTGTCGGGGCTCTGCTCAGTGCGAGCTTTGAACTCGGGATCTTTCTTCAT
>CAYWNG010000453.1:0-5791 GCA_964458685.1 uncultured Pirellulaceae bacterium | reverse complement strand
AGTACCGATTGCCAACGGAAGCGGAGTGGGAGTATGCGTGTCGAGCGGGCACACAGACGCGATATTGGAACGGGACTGACCCTGAGGGGTTAGCGAAGATTGGGGATGTTGCTGACCGGACTGCCAAGCAGAAATACTCTGGCTTGGAGTACACGATTTCAGCATCCGACGGTTATGCGAATACAGCGCCAGTGGGCAGCTTTACGGCGAATCCATGGGGCTTGCATGACATGCATGGGAATGTGTTGGAATGGTGTTCGGACTGGGACGGTGATTATGCAAGTAGTACAGTCAATGATCCTACGGGGCCTACGACGGGCTCGGATCGGGTGGCCCGTGGTGGCGGTTGGGGCGTCAGCGCGTCGTTCTGCCGGTCTGCGTTTCGTGGCTGGTTCTCGCCTGAGTACCGCAGCGGCAACCTTGGCTTCCGTGTTGCCCTAGTTCCGCCAAGCCAGTGAGCAGGCGGTCAGTAATTAACGAGCCAGAGCGAAGCGAAGAGCAAGGCCCGTAACGAGCGAAGCGGAGCCGCGAGAGAAGGAGCCGCAGCTAGTTCGCGAAGCGGGATGTGGTGATTGATGTGTGGAACGGTAACCTGGGGGTGCAGGGGGCTTTGCCCCTGCGCGCGTTGGATTCTGGATTATCGTTAGTAGATGAAGTGCTTTTCTCATGCCTCTAAAATTCTTTACGATTCCGGTGGCAAACGCATCGAACGCAGAGGATGAACTTAATTCGTTCCTTGCATCGCATTCTGTGCTCGCAGTTGAACGACACTGGGTGGATGAAGGACTTAATTCGTTTTGGGCCATTTGTGTCGACTATCGATTGACAGTGCCCAAGAGCACTTCTGATGCCATGAGAAGCCAAGGCAAGTCCAAAGTAGACTATCGCGTGTTGCTGCCACCCGATCAATTCTTGGTGTTTTCCAAGCTGCGTGATCTACGGAAGGAAATCGCTCAGCAGGAAGCAATCCCGGTCTATACTATTTTCACTAACGAGCAATTAGCGGAAATGGTTCGCCGAAAGATCTCAAGCGTTGCCGACCTGGAGTCAATCATCGGAGTTGGGGACAGTCGTAGCAGTAAGTATGGTGAGAGATTTGTCACTGCAATTTCTAGTCTGTTGGTGAGTAATTCGTGAAGCGTATTGGCAATTTGATTGAACCGATTGCCGACTACGAAAATTTGCGTTTGGCATTTGCGAAGGCGTGCCGTGGAAAACGCCACATGCCTGTCGTACGTCGCTTTAGTAACGAACTTGACCGTAATCTGACGAAACTCCGAATGGAGCTCCTGACGAATACGGTGGTACCTGGAAGGGCTCATCAATTCGTAGTTCATGATCCAAAGACCCGGATCATCACCGCTCCCTGTTTTCGTGACCGTGTACTCCATCATGCCGTAATGAATGTGTGCGAGAGCATTTTTGAGCGGCGATTGATTGAAGACACTTTTGCCTGTCGCAAAAAGAGAGGTAGAATTGTTGCCCTGAAACGAGCTCAAGAGTTCAGTCGCCGTTTTCCCGCCTACCTAAAGCTAGATGTCCAAAAGTACTTTGACAGTATTTCTCACAGTGTCTTGGAGGGTCAATTGCGTCGGGTAATCAAGGACCCGATTGTTCTTGAACTGTTTGGTAGGATTAGTCATTCTTTTCGCGGAAACCAGGGCTTGGGGATTCCTATCGGCAGTTTGATCAGTCAGCATCTTGCCAACTTGTACCTAGACCCTATGGATCGATTTATCAAAGAAGAGCTAAGAATTAAGGGATATGTTCGGTATATGGATGATATGTTGCTGTGGGGAGATTCAACGAGGGAGATGGTCATAATTGAGAAAAGATGTCTTCATTTCGCTAAGGAGAAACTAGCACTCTCCCTGAAGCCGCAACCCCAGATTAACCGTACATCGCAGGGAATCGGTTTCTTGGGATGTAGGGTATTTTCCGATCACTTAAGACTGAATCGTACAAGCAAAATTCGGCTACGCCGTAAGATCGCGAGATTGGAGTGTCAGTTTGGGCTTGGTGTCATTGGTGAGGCTGAACTTCAAAGCCGAGCAACTGCCTTGATTGCTTTTTCCACTGCGGGTGGCACCAAGAGTTGGAGGATTCGACGTAAGCTGATAACATGAATGCATGGTGAATGGTCATAAGGCTCGAATCGGGTGAACCGAGGTGGCAGTTGGAACGACAACGCGTCGAACTGCCGGTCTGCGAATCGTAACAGGAACTCGCCTGAGAACCGCAACAACAACCTTGGCTTCCGTGTTGCCCTAGCTCCACCAACATGCTCAGTCATATGGCGGAACCGAACATTTTCCAGTCTTGGGTTCGGCGTTAGGTTGCTCGACTCGGGCGAAAATTAAACCCGCCCGATCCGGAGCTAGTAGCAAGTGCGAACTCTCCGGACGGGCCTTTACGGACTATTAATTGCTGCTTAATGGCCTCGTAGTTTAAGCCTCGGCTGATTCCGCGAGTACAACACCGGAAAGTACGTGCGCTACTTTTCGTTAGTGCTCAACTGCTCATTCAGCAAAATTCTTCGCGATTTGGGGAAGAAACCCGGATTAGCAACGTTATCAGAATATTCGTCAACGACGAGGGGCGGCCAAACTATTGGTAGAATACTTGGCGATTCAATCCCGACCAGGAATACGAGAACTATGAAGATATTGCGGTTAGTTTGCACTCTACTGATCATTTCTGGATCTGCTTTATTGGCTCCGGCTCAAGATAAAGCTCCCCAAGAGAAACCAACGACAGCAGAAACGGCGGATCTGCCAGGCAAGGCCGCCCACATTCTGGACAACTACTGCTTTCGTTGCCATCGCGGAGAAGGTTCGTCAGCAGGCCGTTACGCCTTCAACGCTCGCAACGTAGTATCGATGGCAGATGCCAGTATGGTTGTTGAAGGCGATCCGGAGAATTCACAGTTGCTGGATGCCGTGTTCAAGGGGCGCATGCCTCCCAAGAATCAATCTGGACTGCCTCGCCCTTCGGCTGAAGAGATTGCCGTGCTGCGAGAGTGGATTCAAGATGGTGCCAAGGAGTTTCCCAAGCCCAACCGCCGACCCTTCATGTCGCTTTCGTCAGTGATGCAGCGTATTGCCGCTCACAATCAATCGCTGGATTCTCGCGTCCGCAACGATGTTCGTTACTTTACACTTGCTAATTTGTACAACGATCCCAGCACGGATGATCGACACCTAAGGATGACTCGAGCTGCGTTGGCGAAGGCGATTAATAGTCTCAGTTGGCAATCTGGGCTGGTAATTCCTCAGCCGATCGATCCCGAAGAGACAATCTACGCAGTTGATATTTCCAAGTTGGGCTGGACTCGCGAGCACTGGCTGGCCCTGATTAGTGAATATCCCTACGAAGTCGATTTTGATTCCATCGATTCGAGTGCAAGCAACAACGATACCGCTAAACTTCGGCAAATCGAAAGCGATATGTCACGACTCAATGGAGGTGATAAGCTCTTGCGGCACGTTAGGGCTGATTGGTTCATTACCATGGGGCTTCGTCCTAACTTGTACCACAAGCTGCTTTATGACTTGACTTTACCCGATGTTAAGCAACGCCACGAGGACATCAAGTCACCCACCAATCCAAAGAGAATGACAGATTTGGATCTAGAGAATTTCCTCCGCGTGGCAGTCGAGAAAAACATTTTCGGTAGTCCAGTAAAGGCGATGCGCAGTGGCTACAACGAAAGCGGTGTTTCCGGACAGAACCGCATGGTTGAACGTCATGACTTAGGAACCAGCCGTGGATACTACTGGAAGTCCTATGACTTCCTGGCTAGCAATTCTCGATCCATCTTGAGCAGCTTTCCGCTTGGTCCCTTGCGTAATCGCCAGGATCAGTTTGCCTTTATCCACGATGGTGGCGAGATCCTGTACACGCTACCCAATGGATTGCAGGGCTATCTGCTGGTCACTGGAAAAGGGGATCGCATTGATGCTGGACCGATTGAAGTTGTAGGCGATGCACTCAAGACATCAGGAAACCAACTGATCGTTAATGGACTATCCTGTATTGTTTGTCATCGACGAGGCATCATCGAGCCGCCAGATGACCAGATCCGCAAAGCCGCATTGGCCTATGGTGAGATCGCCGATCGAATCCGTGACCTTTATCCCGAAGCGGAACCAATGCGCAAGCAGGTAGAAGCTGATACTGAGAACTTTACACGCGTCGCTTACAAGTTGATGGAACCCTTCTTGCTGGCTGGAGAGGATAAGAAAGCGGATATTGACTCCTTGCCAGAGCCAGTGGGAGAAGTGGCTCGCAAGTATCTGCTGGAGCCGATGAATCTAGAAACAGTTGCAAGTGAACTCTACATTGAGGACACTCAAACGATGAAGGTTCTTGCAAAGCGAGACGCTCGAGTTCGACTAATTGGACTCGGGCAACTCAAAGAAGAAAATGGAACGATCAAGCGAGATGCTTGGCAGAACCGACAGGGCCGAAGCTTGATGCAGCAAGCGGCAACGGTTTTCGGGTATGGGCAGTAATTTGGAAGTATAGAAAGACTGATAGCATGCACAGAGTAATTTTGTCGCTGATCTGTAGTGCGTTTATGGCATTCAACGCAGCACGGTGTGTTGCCGACAGCAATCAGACGCTGACGGGGCAATTATCTGCCATCACTAATGAGATTCGCAATCTTCTTGAGAATGATCAACTACTGTCGGGTAATAAATTGCAACTTGAGACTCCTTCAGCCGAAGGTATCGACGACCATCTGAGCCCATTCTTTGAAAAGTTCTTGCGAGACGGACTGAAAGACCTGATCGTAGAATCTTCGCCGTTGCGGTTGAAGCTGACCTACACGTACACCGAGAGTTCCACTAACGAGAATAAAGGGAAACGGGTCATTCAATTGATACCCAAGATCTTTGATCGTGGCAAACCAATCAAACTTTCGACGAAAGAAGGCGAGGTTGATCTGCAGGAGCTTTTGAAACGCGATGTGAACAATACGGCTCAGATTGCAGCGGCGCTTGGCATCACCTCCACTCCGTTAGATGATGAAGATCACAAGAAACGCATCGATGCAGTAAGCTCAGCTTTCGATGCTCCCAATTTTGAAAAGCGTAACAGCAGTCAGGTCCATGCTAAAGGACATCCCGGGTTTTGCTTGGAGTTACGGCGAAAGGCCAAGGGCAGTGGAACGGCACTTCCTGTTGAAGTGAAGAGCCAAGGTGGTAACGCCTTTGCTCCACTGGAGATCACGGACACTTATGAAGTGGTCCTTGTAAACTACGATCCGGATCACGATGTTGTAGCGTCCGTCTTGATCGATGGCCTAAATGTGATTGAAGCATTCTGTACAGACAAAGACTCTAGCGGCAAGACCATCAAGTATCCGGGATACTTCGTACCGCGAGCCAAGAATGGCAACCCTGGAATCCATGTCATTCCCGGATGGCTGAACACGGTGACGAATCGTGCGAAAGAAAAAGACAATGTGTTTGAGTTCGTCGTCAATGAGCTTGGCAAAGGTGCCGCGTCATCCTTGGGTGTCAAGGGCAAGACCGGAGTCGTTACAGCTAGCTTCTTCCTGGCCTACAAGCCAGGTGAAAAGCCTCGCGGTAGAAACTTCGGTGAAACTGGCAAGGGACAGCCTAGGCAGCAAGATTACGAATTGGTTGACGTACAAGTTGAAACTGAGCCAAGTTCGATTGTTTCGATTCGTTATTCGCAAGCACCAAAGTAGTTTCTCTTTTGACTTCGATGAAGGCTCAATGTGATTTTTCGTTGCTTCCTCGTCATCACAATTCTAGCAAAC
>CAYWNG010000452.1:3493-5791 GCA_964458685.1 uncultured Pirellulaceae bacterium | reverse complement strand
CGACGCATCAAGATTTCCAGTGCTTGGTTTAAGTTAAGGTCTAAGGTATAGACCACGACGAAGTTTTTGAATTGTGACGAACGTAGCGAGATTGGACGATCTGTGACCAATGTAGCTGACTACTTAGTTGGCAGCGATAGGAAGGACAAACTGCTGGGATGTTCCGAGGATCGCAAGATGCGGTGAGTGGCTTTCTGGAAGTCCTCGGGTTGAGCCAAGTAAATGTTGGGGACGAACTTCTGTGGGTTGCGATCCACTAGCGGGAACCAACTGCTTTGAACATGCACCATCAGTCTGTGACCTGGTTGGAAGTTATGCAAGACGTCCAAAAGTTCGAAGCGAATCTTGGTGGGTTGGCCGGGAATCATCGGCACAGGCTGTTCAAAGGATTCGCGAAAACGAGCTCGGAAAACTTCGCTACGAACCATCATTTGATTGCCAGGCTGGGCGGCGGGGTCGGTACCGTCGGGGAACTGATCGACTAACTTAATAATGAAGTCGGCATCGCTTCCCGTGGTTGTAACCCATAGCTCGACCATCAGCGGTCCGGCGATGGTGAGGTTCTTTTCCAGCGGCTCAGTCTGATAGACCAAGACGTCGGGGCGACGAGCGGCGAATCGTTGGTCTTCGGCCATGTACTCGACCGTCATTCGCGGAGTGATCACATTGGTGTAGGGGACGGGCTTCGCTGGATCGCTCACATACTCATCGAAGGCTGCTTGAGTTTTCGAACTCGCAGGAGGACTGTCGAAGCTCAACTTGCCCGACTCGCGCAAAAATAGCTTCTGCGAGATTGCAGCTTTGGGCGGCCATGCGTCGAAGACTTGCCAGCGATTCGTTCCCGTCTCGAAAACGGTTGCTTCGGCGGGAGCTGCATGATCAGTTCCTTTCAAGTACTTCTCAAAGAAAGGAAGTTCGATTTGTGAGCGATAGAATGCAGCGGTTTTAGAATTGAATTTAGCCTCGCCCAAGCGATCTCCGTCTTCACGAGCCCAACCGCCATGCTTCCAAGGTCCAACGACCAAGACATTGTTGACATTGGGATTGAGTCGTTCGATTGTCTGATAAGTCTTAAACGATCCGTAGAGATCTTCCGCATCAAACCAACCTGTAACGACCATGACTGTCGGCGCTACATTTTTCAAGTGAGGCAGAATCTCGCGTTTCTTCCAAAAATCGTCGCGGTTGGGATGAGCCATCATCTCTTCCCAGAAGGGCACTTTGTTCTTTAAGAATCGTCGATTGATCTCACTAATCGTGCCGGCCTCTAGAAAGAGCTGATAACCGTCCAGCGATGGCAACAGTTGAGGCGTCGCGCCTTTGGGACTTGGTCCTGTTCGAGCATGATCGTTATTGCTAAGCCAGCGATAGGCATGGGCTAAGAAGAACGCGCCGTTATGGAGGAAGTCATCGAAGTACCAATCTCCAACGGGAGCTTGTGGTGAAACGGCTTTCAGGGCTGGATGCGCGTCGATCATGCCAGCCGAGCAATAGAACCCTGGGTACGAGATCCCGTACATGCCAACTCGACCATTATGATTCGGAACGTTCTTGATCATCCATTCGATGCTATCGAAGGTATCCGAGCTTTCGTCGATCTGGTTCGGCGATTGCTTGTTGGCAATGTGCGGAGTGACCTGAACGAAGTCGCCTTCGGACATAAACCTGCCTCGAACGTCTTGATTGACGAAGATGTAGCCTGCGTCGATAAACAGATCGCTTGGCCCCAACGACGCAGGATATTGGTCCTTGCCGTACGGCGAGCATGAGTAGGGAGTGCGTTTGAGCAGTATGGGATACTGTTTGGATTTATCTCGAGGCGAGAAAATGGTGGTGTGCAATTGCACTCCGTCTCGCATCGGAATGAGGACCTCACGCTTTTCGTAGCGCAATCGAATTGTGCTTTCCAAGCTCGCCGGGTCCTGGGCTAGCGCCTGGCTACTGAACGTGAGCTCTAGCAAGCCTACGACCAGAAAACAGATCAGCGGAAGATAGCGTGGAATTGAACTGCATCTTGGGGAGTGCTTCATCTGTGTGCTCGTATCGATTTGGATAGCTGGAAATCTGAGACGTCTTGAGCCCCTACGGAACGTACGGTTCGCGGTTGCCTTAATTCCAACCCGCGGCGTTAGGGCTTGTTGCTTCAATCCCAACCCGCTGCGCTTTCGGGCTTGTTGCCTTAATCCAAACCCGCTGCGTTAGCGAGGGAAAATTGGCAAACTGACTTGCTTTAATCCCAGCCAGCTCCGTAACTCTTCGGGTTGGGATAGGTCAGTCGCTTACGCTCTAACGCTTCGG
>CAYWNG010000452.1:0-3393 GCA_964458685.1 uncultured Pirellulaceae bacterium | reverse complement strand
CTAACGCTTCGGGTTGGGAAAAAGTCCGTGCTCAATGTTACCTAACTTTTGGGCACAAAAGACTAGCGACATCCTTGCGTGAGCAGATTCCACCGCGCTCGCAAGAAAAACCACCAATCTGGAGAAAGGGGCGTTGTAGACGTGCTCAGCGACTGATCGAGGAATTGTACACGGACAACGCGAACGACACGGCATGTTCGATTCCCGCTTGTAAATGGTGTCGATCTTTCCGATTATTCCGATGAAAGAAGCTCGGGGCAGGGGGGCTGCCTGTTGGGGTGGTAGATATCGAACAGGTAAAGTTTGACGATAGAGGCCGGGCCAAATACACTAACAGCTTTAGCCACTTGTCTGGCGCTGGCTTTCCGTACGCGCCGTCCCAGGAACACAGTCTCTTATCAACCCCCGTTGGGAATCAAAACATGGCAGTTCGCGATAGGAACATGTTTGTTTGGCAGGCTTACGTCATTGCCAGCACAATTGTTTCGCTAATCTTGTTGGTAGGCATGTTCTTCTTGTGGCGAGCATGGAGCGATACTTCGCGAACCCTGGCGTCGACGCGTGAACAATTGACGACCGCGCAGACAAACGGCACTCAAGCTGCTGACAAAGTCAAGCGATTGATGGACATGGTTTCCGGAAAAGGTCAATTCTCAAAAGAGGATCGTGACCGCATGGCAGCACAGTACAAAGACGACGCTGAGCTTGGTCCGATCGAAGCTGATTTTGCGAAAGTGCTGACGCTTTTCCCTGCGAATACGGCGGATAACGAAAAGAACTTGATGAAGCTGCCTCAATTGCTTTTGGAGATCATACGACAACGTAACGAGCAATTCGCTGAAGCTCGTGCTCGCGAGACTACGAATCAGGCACAGATGACCAAGGAAATTGAGGATCATCGTCGAGCTCGTGAGACTGCTGAATTGGCGCAGAAGAAGTCTGAAAAAGACTTAGCCGATACGCGAGTCGCCCACAAGGAACAGATTCAGAACATCAACAAACTCAAAGACGAAGCCATCGAAAAGATGGAAAAGAACAAAGCGCTCTTTGACACTCAACTTCAATCTCTGTCCGCTCAAGTCAAGAAGTTGGAATCGGAAAGCAGTGAGAAGTCGCAAGCCATCGCTTCGCAAATTGAGCGAATTCAGCGTTTCGAAAATCCAGATTACGCCTCTTCGCAAGGGCACGTGACGCTAGTTTCTGAAGGTGGAACTGCAGCTTGGATCAATCTTGGAACAAAGCACGGTCTTCGCAAAGGCGTGATGTTCTCAATCCTCGATGCTTCGGAGACTCAAATCTCCAAAGCTACTCCCAAGGCTAAAATGATCATTCAAAGTGTTTCTGAGGATGGTGAATCGGCCAGTGGCGAAGTCTATTTCGGTTCTGATTACGAATCGAAAAACAAGTATTACCGACGTCCGGTTGTGGCAGGTGATCAAGTCTATTCACCAGTTTGGCGACCTGGACGGAAGACTTCATTTGCTCTGGTTGGCAAGATGGACATCAACGGTGACTTCCAAGATGACATGGATGAGGTTCGACGCATTATCGAAGCCGCTGGTGGCATCATCGACGCAGAATTGCCAGCTCGTGGTCAAGAAAAGGGTGCCATCAAGAGCTCAACAGACTACCTCGTGATCGGAACCGATGTGGAGAGCGTTGCCAACGTTCCCAACGGCGGCGACAAAGCCAAGGATTACGCCAAGTTTATTGCCAAGGGCAAGAGCTTTGGATTGCGGGAATGGAATATTGACAAGTTAATGGGATTCCTCAAGGTGGACGAATCTTCCCGTATTGTCCAACAAGGCAATCGAACACAGGCCAGCGACTTCAAGATTCGCAATCAAGTTTCGCCTCAAGTTAGCGATGGCAAAGTTAGCGAAATCTTCAGCCAGGGCAAAAAATCACCCTGATGCTTGACAGTTCTTTTCCCTACAATTACTCTAAACAGACCATTGTGACAAAAATCACCCTCCCAGAGGTAACTTTGATGAGACTTCAAGCGGTTCTCTGTGCCTTACTTTTTTTGGTAAGTCCAGTACTGAACGCCCAAGATTTGGTTTCTGCCAAGGTTGACTTGCTCAACCCGCTATTCCAACATCAATGGGTCCGACAAGACGCCAGCGGGAATATAACTGGTCGCGTCTTGCTAATCGAAGCCAGCAATCGCCTCTCAGGAAGAATCGACAACCGCGTTGTTCTCTCGAGAAATGGTAAGAAGTTCTACGAAACTAGTACCGGTACCGATGGCGTTTTCGTGATCAAGCAATTGCCGCCTGGAACTTACGGGCTGCAAGCAATTAGCGACTACACTTACGCAGCCTTCGCAATTCACGTTCTTCCTGCTAGCGCATCGCACTTGCCGTCGAACATCGACGTCTATGCCAGCTCACTTAGCTCGAAGATGCGTCAAACTTTGCTCAGCTCAGCAGTCCCTGTTGATATGCAAGTCGGACAAGATTCGTTCTATCGAGATTTTCAAACTGATCCAATCGCTGGGCAACGTCAATTTACCAAGGGGCATCAGATCGCTTTGAAGAACGGCACTTTGAGTGGTCGAGTTTCTCGACCCGGTTGGAGTTTCTCGGATCAAAACCTTGCAGGAAACGTGGCTAAGATCCTCAAGGATGGTGTGGTTGTTGGTGAAGTCCAAACAACCGCTGATGGAAGATTCAGCTTCACCAATGTAGTTCCTGGAATTTACGATCTAGTTGTTGTTGGAGCTGGTGGAGTTGCAGCCTACAAGTTCGAAGCTGTTGACGGCTTGATCAATCAAACCAATCAACTCAAGTCCAACGTTAAGTTCGTTATGGCTCAGGCTGGCGACAGCTTGAACGCCGAAATGGTTCAGCAGTCTGAGATGGCTGCAACGCCTGAGGTCGCACAACCGAATGATCCACCGGCTGATGAAGGATTTGTGATGAGCGGTGGTGGATTTGGTGGCGGTGGTGGCTTCGGCGGCGGTGGAGCAGGTGGTGGTGTTGGCGGCGGTGGAGCAGGTGCAGGCGGTGCCGGATTCGCTGGACTTGCCGGTATCGCTGGACTTGCCGTTGGTGTTGCAGCTCTATCTGATGATGATAATCCAACGCCTCCTTCGCCTTTCGGTCCGTAGACATTTTGATGCAAATAGCAAACCGCAGGTCCGCCTGCGGTTTTTTTTTGGAGTGTACTTGTCGATGATACGCCCACTTGCCCGCCAAACGTTTTCGATTCTGCTTCTCTGTAGTTTGCTTTCCCTCAGTGCATCCGCTGACGAATTCGGCGATATCAAGATTCTCAAGACATTGCCGCTTAGCGAATCAGAGATCAAGACGGCATTCATGGCGGCGAAGGTTGACTCCTGCGAGCAAGTCGGTGAGGGCCAACCTCTCGAACTGACAAACTTCACGCCTT
>CAYWNG010000451.1:1591-5799 GCA_964458685.1 uncultured Pirellulaceae bacterium | reverse complement strand
ACAAGCTCGGGAAAGGTGACCGACTTAGTCGCGCCCTTCTTCAACAGGATCGTGAAGTTTGCGAGGCGGGGGCCAACGCACAAACCTTCCCACTTGGGTTTCCTAAAGATATCCGGGACGGCAAGAACTCTCTGAAAGCCAGTCTATGAAACCAATTAGCGAACACGGCCGAAATTCGAAGCGCAGATCGAAAATAGGCACCGCCTTCGAAACGCTCGAAGACCGGAGAATGCTTGCCACTTACTCAGTTGCGGATGTCCACAGCGATTGGCAAGGAATTCGGAGCAGTCCTTTTGTTTCTGATTTTCTCGATGCCCCAATGCAGAGAACTGGTGCTGGTTCGATTGTTACTGCCGATATCGCAGAATCGCAGTGGCGCTCCCAGAATTCCAGCTTCGCCATCGACTTTGATTCTAAACTGAGTATCAGTTTTAACATTGGACTATCAGGTGAGGTTAACACCAGCCCGATGCGAATGAATGGACGTTCGGTCGATTTGGATGCGTTTGTTGGCTACACATTGACCAAGCACATCGACCTAGAGAATAGCAGGGACAGTTGGGAGCTTTCGCGTGGATTCGAGCTCTCGTTCTCAGGGTTTAGTTTGCTTGGTGAGGTTTTTGCCGAGTTCGACACACTCTCTCAGCTTCCGACAGGCGAGGACACGTTTGAGTTCGGCATACGGGCCGCATTTGAACGTTCCGAAGGGTTGGTGTTTGACTTTCCTGTAGGTGCTTTTTTTCAAGTTGAGATTTCCCAGCTACTTCAATTTGGAGAGTTCACGATTGAAGCACGGTCTGAAATCACAGCGGCTCGTTTTTTGGAGCACACCAGTCGAACAAGTATTGTCGATGGATTGTTAGATGTTTTTGTGCCCTACATGGCGGATCGGCCAGAACCAGACCAAACGATTAGCCAGCGTGCGTTCAATGCAATTGTTGATGCTGCGTCACGATCGGTAATCCCAGTAGGCTCGCTGGTTCAGTTCGGTGCCGCGGATTCTCCCTTTACGATCATGGCCAAGGAAATGGATGCGGGCCGTGCGAAAGGAAGCGTCAGCTCAGGATTTGGATTGCGCTCTGGTGGATCTGTTACAATTGGAGCAACGGCTGGGGTTGCGGTTGGTGGGGTGGAATTTGGACTCCATGGTTCTATTGAATCAACAACGTACGCCATCCCTCCGTTTACACTGCCGAGTCCATGGGGGCGAGTTGCTTTGAATTCAATTGAGGATGTAAAGCAGATCGTTGGACCGGTTGATGCGTTTTCTGGAGCTACCGTCGTTATTCATGGATTTCAAGCGCCTCTCGTAGGGAATGGGGATTCGCTTGAGTCACTTTCGGCTTCAATACTTGAGCGAACCGGTGGTCTTCTGGTTGATGCCGACATCAACGATGGTGGAAAGACTGCGGGATTTGGTCAAGTACGCAGTGCATCTTCTGCTGGCAACGGCAACAGTCAAATCCTATATCAAGCGGATTGGCGCTTTGAATCCAATAACGATTCTTCTGGGTGGGCTGAAGCAGCAGCGGATAAGATCTTTGCCGACCTACGGGAGCTGGGGATTGGTAATGTCCAGCTAGTGACCGGGGACTACTCTGAACCTACGATTCCGATACATGTCATAGCGCACAGTTTTGGCTCTGCGGTCGCGACAGAACTGGTTGAACGGTTCGCGAGCATCGGAGTGAGCGTTGATCACGTTACGCTGCTAGATCCACATGATTTCGATCAGGTTATGGTGCCGATCGATGGTTCTCAAGAGCTATACCTCTTGAATCAACCGCCAGGGTACGGTGCCGCCAGAATTGAAAACGTAGACTTCATGGATGTCTATTATCAGACAAGAGGTGTCAATGGAATTCGCGTACCAGATTTTCTTGTGCCAAACGGGAGACCAATTCCGGGCGCGTACAACATGTTGCTTCAGGACGGCATCCACCTACCGGATCATGGGTTTCTGGATCTTCCACCTTACCCATACGGGTTGTTTGACCCTACTGGTGACCACTCATACGTGTGGAACACTTTTTATGCCGGTACAGTAAATGGTGAGTTGCCGGTTGGGCAAACGCCGCCTGAGAGTTGGTCGGCATGGGGTAAGACTGGCTATGCGTACGCGCGTGCTGCTGGTGGTGTTTCCAAACGTGCGCTTGCTCAACCTGTTTTTTACTCTGACCAATCAGTCCAGGATCATAAGTATTCGGAGAGCTGGATTGTTAACAGAGAAACGGGATTGCCCAACATCAGTGGTCTGAATGAACGGGGCTTAACCGCATCTGACATTACATTTGCTGCATGGGCGCCTCAAATCAACCCGTTGGATATCTATAACGGGGATTTCCAGAAAGGGAACTCTTGGTTTGGGGATCGATCTCCCGGATGGGACTATCAAGGTGGTGGCGGAGCTGGTGATGTTCGTGAAGCGACATTCGGGACGAATCGCTACCTTGAGCTTGACAAGAGCGGTGTGTCAAAGACACATAATTGGCTCTTTATCCCAGATTCAGCCAAGTCACTACGTTTTGATTTGCAACGAACCTATGCTTCTACAACCGACCAACTGCTTGTTCAGATTGATGACGTAGTGATTGGCGAGTTAGCGTTGGATGAAACGGATGACGCTTTTTTAACCGGCTATGTCTCCGTTGAAGACTTCCGAGCGGGGATGCACAGAATTACATTTAGGATCGTTAGCACCGATGATACGATCAATTCACAAGTTCGTATTGACAATATAGCTTTCTCAGTCTTGATTCCTGATCCAGTTGCTGATCCTGGCCCAAATTCTTCCAATCCATACCGTGTTTTGGAGGGCGGAACCGTAATTCTCGACGGGTCACGCTCTACAGGCTCTCATCACACGAATGCGGACCTTGTCTATGAATGGGACTTGGACGATGACGGGGATTTTGGCGAGATAGGAGTGCAAGCAAAGCGTGGCGATGAGGTCGGTAAATTTCCGGTCTACAACAGCTTGCGGGAGGAGGACGACGATGAGTTAACTCCCTCGCGCCCAGTGCGGCTACGGGTAATTAGTGGCGATCTTCGCTCGACAGTCGCTTCAACCAATGTGCTTATTGACAATGCGCCTCCTACTGTCTTGCTAACTGGGCCAACCAGCCTTAGTGCCAATCAAAGAGGAACATTCAGAGCTTTCGTTTCCGACCCCAGTTTCTTGGATGTTATTCGTTCTCAGGACATTGTCTGGTACGCTGACGTTGGAGGTGAGATCTTTCAAGATACGGGCAGCACTTTTTCTTTCACCCCTACGACGTTTACTCAGTTTACTGTGAAGGTGACGGTTAGCGACGACGACGGCGGTGTCACCGTAAAGAGTATGATCGTCAACTTCGATGATTCAAACGCTATTCCGGCTCCGCTAGATGTTCGCATCGATAGTGCGATTAGTACACCCGGCCAAACCTACCTTTATAGCTTGGATGGTCAGGCGGGGCGCAAGCTAACCCTTTCCAGTTATTGGGGTTATACCAATACACAGACTGGAGAAAATGATGGCGGCTTGACGGGCTATGGATCGATCCGCTTGATTGGACCTAACGGGACGGTGCTGGCCGCTCCACCGATGCAAGCCACATCGATCTCGTTCGGCAATGGGAGATTTCTTCACCGCTACTACATCACACTCGACGATTTCGTGTTGCCTGAAGCGGGAAGTTACTTTGTCGAAGTTAGTGGACTGTCGCAGGCCACCGGCAACTTCTGGTTGGGGATCAATAATCCCAATCAACAGTTCCAGACGTTGTCCCATTCAGCACCCACGGCAGCCACCTTCGGAGTCCGTGGCGACATGCAGGAGTGGAGCTTTGTAGCGACTGCCGGTCAAGCCGTAGGCTGGACCTACCAAGGCGATGTACCAGTTCGCGGCTGGACGATCTCCAATGGCACCAGCATCGTAGCTCAAGGTGCTGGAGGTCACGTTGTCACCATGGCCTTCACGCCAATCACCAGCGGCACCTACTATCTGCGCTTCGAAGATGATTCATCAGCTGTGACCAATAATATTGGAGCGATTGGACCTTTTGCGTATACCATCACACCCTCGATCGCAGCGCCTCTGGACATTCGCATTGATAGTACGATTGACGTACCGAAAAAGACCTACCTTTATCGCTTGGATGGTCAGGCCGGTCGCAAGCTAACCCTTTCCAGTTATTGGGGTTATACCAATACACAGACTGGAGAAA
>CAYWNG010000451.1:0-1491 GCA_964458685.1 uncultured Pirellulaceae bacterium | reverse complement strand
CTTCACGCCAATCACCAGCGGCACCTACTATCTGCGCTTCGAAGATGATTCATCACCAGTGACCAATAGTGTTGGTTCCATCGGTCCGTTCGGCTATACCCTATCTCCAGCCGACGTAACACGGCCCATTAGCCGTGTGAACGCACTCCCACAATCGGCTAGTTCGCTTTCGTTCCAAGTTTCTGTGACGGCGAATGATCCTGTCGGTGCTAATGGAGCGACACCGTCGGGAATCGCATCGATTGACATTTTTGTTGCAACGGATCAGGGTGCGTTTCAGTATTGGACAACGGTTGCGGCTACATCACCTGTTGCGCAATTCACTGGCCAAAGCAATCGTACCTACTGGTTCTACAGCATCGCTCGGGATCATCTAGGGAACACGGAAGCCAATACAGGGATTCCCCACACCTATACCTTCGTCGGAGACTTTGATGCGCCACTGACTGCTGTCGTACAAGTCACGGTGGACGACCAGACAGGTCTGATGCAGGTGAATTCCGCTAGCCGAGATATCGGCGGATCGGGGCTGACGACTGTGGAGCACTGGGTGTCGATCGACGGGGGGCCAGCACAACTGATCGCTACACTTCCGGCCGGTTCACCAGCCGCCGATGGTTTCCACTATAAGAGCTCAGTGTTTCAAGGGTTGCGTGATGGTACCTCGCATACCTATCGTTTCTTCTCGATCGGCAAGGATAGCAGGGGAAATGCTGAGCTACCGCCGGCTGAATCGACTAGCGATGTTGTGCTCGTGAAGACCTTTTCAGTCATCACCCAACTGCTTCCTGTGTCAATTGATGTGCAACGAGGCGCCAGCCAACGGAGCTTCTTGAGATACGTCGATATCACATTCAATTCAGATCATCAGGCCTCTCTACAGCAACTGATCGATAGCGGAAGAATTCGCTTGGAACGATTTGCATTAAGCGCATCAAATCCGTCGCCAGGTACCGGAACTCTGGTCAGTTTGGCGACCGCTCAGTTGACAGTCATTGGTAACCGCATTCAGGTTGACTTTGGTGCTCAGGGAATCGGAGGCAACCGCAACGCAAACGTAGGAGACGGCTTCTATCAATTCATTTTTGATACAGATGGAGATACAAGCTACACCGATGCTAGGTTTGGCTTCTTCAGAATCTTCGGCGACACCAATGGTGACGGAACCGTCAATGCCACCGACATTGCCCTACAGCGACTCTACTTCGGACAATCTGGCAACAACTTGGAAGGAGATGTCAATGGCGATGGAGTCGTCAATAGTCTCGACCTACAGCACGTGACTCGAGAATCGAGACTCAACAAACGCCTGAACTCCGATCTATTCCCTTATGTCAACGACTAGATTGACAAACGTTTTTAATCATTAGAGATCCAACAAATGATCCGAATCGATAAGCTCCTTCAAGCCGTAGTCGTAACTCTGTTTTTGGTTAGTGCAACGACAACCAAAGTTAACGCCGACTTTATCGTTACTGTGCAGAGTGTTAC
>CAYWNG010000450.1:0-5810 GCA_964458685.1 uncultured Pirellulaceae bacterium | reverse complement strand
GAGTACGAACTGCTGGGAGAGATCGCTAGGGGCGGTATGGGAGTCGTCTTCAAGGCGCGCCACAAGCGGCTGAACCGGATAGCTGCGATCAAGATGATCCGCAGCGGAAAACTATCTTCGCCCGAGGATATCCAGCGTTTCTACATCGAAGCCAACGCTGCTGCTCAACTGGATCATCCAGGTATCGTGCCAATCTATGAGATCGGAGAACATGAAGGGCAGCCGTACTTTGCGATGAAGTTCATTGAAGGCGGCTCGCTGGCTCAACACATCGAGAAGCTACGATCGAATAGACACAAGCTAGTCGAATTCGTTGCCAAAATTGCGGAAGCCGTTCACCATGCGCATCAGCGAGGTATATTGCACCGCGACATCAAACCAGCCAACATCATGGTGGACGAAGCCGAAAATCCATTGCTGACCGACCTTGGGCTTGCGAAGAATACGGCCAGCGACAGCAATCTGACGCAAACTGGCGCTCTGGTTGGCACGCCGAGCTACATGCCGCCCGAGCAAGCCAAGTCAGGAAGTTCACTGACAACAGCCGCAGATATCTACTCAACCGGCGCGATCCTTTACGAGCTACTGACCGGCAAACCACCCCATACCGGAACGTCACCCGTTGATACGATTCTTCGAGTTCTAAATGACCCCATCAAGCCGCCCAGAAGTCTTGATAAGTCGATCGAACCCGAACTTGAATTGATCTGCATGAAGTGCCTCGAACGCGACCCTCAAGCACGCTACAGCTCCGCAGCTTCACTAGCTGCAGACCTGCGAAATTGGCTTGACGGTGAGCCCATTAGCGTGAAGCCACCCACTCTGTTCTCGCAAATGGCTAATCGAATGCGGCGCAATCAAGGGCTCGTTTATGCGATTCTCGTTGCACTAGCAGGTAGTGTCCTTTCGCTTCCGCTGATGCTCTCGCTTTTGACCATGTGGTCGGGACAGGATCTCTATGCCAACACCCAAGCAGACCCACTGCCCATGCTTTACAAATTGTCGGCGATTCCAACGTGGATCTCAGCCGGGGCGTCGTTTGTTACGCTTTTGATGTGGCCGATGCTCGGATTACTAGTCGTTCTTGTGACGCGACCAAAATCCCTTGCGCAAGCTGCGTTGAATGGCATGGTAGTGGGTTCGGTGTGCGGGTTACTGTTCTTTCTGGCCATTGGTTGGTACCCGATTAGTAGATCCACCATCATCACATCCGGGAATGACATCCGAGCTTTGTCGGAGGGTTTTTGGCAAACCGACCCAACGCAAAGAGCTGAGTTGGAGGCTGCATTGCTAAAGCGATATCCCTTGCTGGCGGACATTCCACAGGAAGCCCGTCCCCGTTACATCAACAAACGCATCGAGAGCGATTGCCTTGTAGCCGGTTCGATGGTGATGGTCACCCTCCTGTGCGTTGGATTCATAATCGCTCTTTCCATTGCCTATGGAGCTTTCATTGCCAAGCTTTTGAAGGATCGAAATCATGCGATTTGGATTTTAATTCCGAGATACTTGCTTTCCTGGACGGCCACACTTGTTGGCGTGTTGGTTGTCCTTACATCTTTGTTTTTCAACCTTGAGTTTAGCGGAAAGTCGTTTTACGAACTCAGCTTGATGACTCAATGTCTGATACTTGGATTACCAACTGCTGTCGTATTGTTGTTGCTTCGACGCTGGCGAAAGCCGAAGGCATTTGCCAGCTTGGCCAGTCGAGACTTGGGCTGAAACCTCCCGAGGAAACTTGACGCCGAGTACTTACTAAGCCAATCCCTCGCTCACGCAGCGGGTTGGGATTGGTTAAACTCGCTCAACGCACTCAACACTTGAAAGGTCGTACCACTTGATGCAGGACGATTCGCAGACAACTCGAGCTAGCCTGCTTTCCAAGGCTAAGCAACGCGACTCGGTGGCGTGGAACGATCTCGTGCAACTCTACGGGCCGCTCGTTGCTCATTGGTGTCGTCGATGCGGGCTGAGTCAACAACAAGTTGCCGATGGAGTCCAAGAGGTCTTCATCAATGTGCTGCGATCGCTTCCCAGCTTTCAAAGTCGACGTGAGGAAGGCGCATTCCGCGCTTGGTTGTGGAAGATCACTCACAACAAAGTTTGCGACCTGTATCGCAGCAATCGCAGTCAGCCTCAAGCTCGCGGTGGCAGCTCGGCTCTGGCCGATATCAACGCGATTCACGATGACGCAAGCATTCCCGAAAGTGAACCCACCGATGCCAGGGCTCTGAGTGAGCTGATCGCACGTGGACTCGATCAAGTTCGGTCGGAGTTCGAAACGAAAACTTGGGAGATCTTCCAACGCTCGATCATCGACCAGATCCCCACCGACATTGTTGCTAAGCAGTTCAACGTATCCGCCGCCACCGTGCGGCAAGTCCGTAGTCGCGTCCTAAGGCGCTTGCGAATTCAATTGGGCGAGCTGGAGTAGTGCCAAAACGCTTGCTGAGCACGATGAACTTTGCTCTATTGCTTCGAACGCTAACTTGAGCTTATAGGTCGAAACATGTTCATTCGCATCAGTACCTGCGTCTTCATCCCAATGATTCTCTTGTCGAGCTCGCACGCTTGCCTTGCATTTCAAACCGAAGAGAATCAATTTCGAGTCCATGCGATCAACTTGGAGAGTGAGTTCAGCGCGGCAGGCTTGCTGGATGTGAATTCTGATGGCAAGGCGGATATCGTTTGCGGTGCTTGGTGGTATGAAGCTCCACTGTGGAAGAAGCACTACTTTCGCGAAGTCGAGAAGATCCGCGGGAGGTTTGATGATTATTCGAATCAAGTCGTCGACATTGACGGCGATCAAGCGTTGGATATCGTCAGTGTCAACTATCGCAGTCAAAGTCTCTACTGGAGCCGCAATCCTGGAAAGCAGCTTGGCGAAGCTTCGACAACAGAAAAGGCATGGGAGAATATTGTCATCGATCGGCCAGGAACCAGTGAGACGGGGCGTTTGGTCGACATCGATGGCGATGGCAAGCTGGATATCTTGCCGGCCGGAACGAACTATGCCGCTTGGTACGAATTCACATCGCTAGATCAGAAGGTTCAGTGGCATAAACATCCGCTACCCGATGAGTTGATAGGACATGGAATTGGCGCTGGAGATATCAATGGCGATGGTCGCTTGGATATCGTAGGTCCCAACGGCTGGGCCGAAGCTCCCTACGATCGACGAAATGGTCGTTGGTATTGGCATGGCGAATTTCAATTGGCCAAGGACTGCAGCCTTCCCATTCTTTGCTGGGATGTCGATCACGATGGCGATAACGATCTGGTTTGGTCTCGCGCACACAACGTTGGGTTGTACTGGACTGAGCAGATCAATGTCGACGATCGCAACATGCGCATCGCAGCTTCTGTCGACAGGAAACATCCGATTCTCGACCAGATCAGTTCCAAGCGTTGGGTGACTCATGCGATCGACACAAGCTGGTCGAATATCCACGCGCTGATGACGGCTGACATGGATGGCGATGGTAAAGTCGACTTAGTCGCTGGCAAGCGATTCATGGCTCACGATGGCAAGGACACCGGCGAGTACGACCCGCTGTGCATCTACTGGTACAAGTTCGACTCGGCGACAAAGACATGGGCTCGGCATACCGTTAGCGAAGGCGGCAAGTGTGGCATCGACTTGGACTCAGTCTGCGCCGATTTAGATGCGGACGGAGACATCGATATCGTCGCTCCATCACGAACTGGATTGCACTGGGTTGAAAACCTGCGGATCGATGCGAAGAAAAGCGATGGAAAGGCAGCACAGGCAACGCGGGACGAAAAAAAGTCTACCGTTGATTATGCTTCGCTCTACCCCAATCGTTTAGACCTGAGCTATGTAATTGACGAAAGCGGTCAGCGCAAGTCGATGGAAACGCCTTTCGATCATTGCTTGCGACGATCTTCTATCCGCAAGCAGATGCAGCAGGTCATGGGCAAGCTTCCAGGCTCTGATCAACGAGTCCCGCTGGATGTTGAGGTGCAGTCGATTGAAGATGCGGAAAAGTATAGTCGCATTCATTTGACCTATGCCTCAGATAACGACGGCGGACGCATCGATCGCGTGCCTGCCTATCTGCTCGTTCCCAAAGAGCTGCGCGGACAAGCCAAAGCGATGTTAGTGTTGCATCAGACTCATTTCGAATTGGGCAAAGGCGAGCCGTGCGGGTTGGGCGGCAATCCGAATCTGCATATCGCTCACGAACTGGCAGAGCAGGGCTTCGTATGTTTGGCTCCAGACTATCCCGGGTTTTCAGAATACAGGTACGACTTCGAAGCGAATCAAAATCTTTACGCCAGCGGAACGATGAAGGGTATTTGGAATCACCTGCGAGCCGTCGACCTGCTTGAGTCACTGCCGTGTGTGAAGCGTGATTCGATCGGAGTGATCGGGCATTCGCTTGGCGGACACAATTCGTTGTTTGTCGCCGCTTTTGATCTGCGCATACGGAGCGTCGTAACCAGTTGCGGGTTCAACGCCTTCGAGGACTACTACGGAGGCAACCTGAAAGGCTGGACCAGCCCTCGCTACATGCCTCGCATCGCCTCGCTTTACCAAAACTCGCCAAAGAAGATGCCATTTGATTTCCCCGAAGTCCTAGCCGCCATCGCTCCTCGACCTCTGTTTGTCAGCGCTCCGCGCGGCGACTCCAACTTTGCAGTTGTTGGAGTCGAGAAGTGCGAACAATCTGTCCGACCCATTTACGACACGATTTACAAATCGAACGAGCAAGCGAACTTTGCTTATCCCGACGCGGGGCATGATTTCCCCAAAGACATTCGCCAGCAAGTTTACGATTGGCTCAAGTAGGGTGTGTGAAGCGATTGCCCTCCAACTCTCATGAACTCTGCTTGAACATATACGAACCCGAAGCAAGACATCCTGGATCGATGGAACCAATCGCGTAACACACCACTCTTCTTTGCCTTAATCTCTGCAACACTCTTTCCAAATAAACTCTCCAAACACTTTCCCTTATCTACTCCAAGCTCCTCCACAGATACCAGGAAGCGATCGTTGCATAGGGTCTCCAGGGAATGGCAATCTCTTCGATCTGTTTGGGACTTGGCGACTCCTCCAGATTGTACTGACGCTGAACGGCATTCTTGATTCCCAGATCATCAACGGGAAGGACATCCAATCGGGCCATGGAGAACATGAGGAACATTTGCGCCGTCCAACGTCCGATGCCTTTGACTTCGATCAGTTGTTCGATAATCTGCTCGTCGTCCAATCGTCCGAAGTTCTTCAAGTTCAGCTTGCCCTCGCTAACCTTGGTAGCCAAGTCCAGCAAATAAGTCGCCTTTTGTCGTGAGATGCCGATCTCGCGGAAGGAATCGAGATCGAATTGCAAAAGGTCGTCGGCTGAAAGGCTCGGCAAGGCCTTCTTCCCTGCGCGATCCATGATTGCTTGGTGCAACCTTTGTTTGATCGTCGACGCAGCGGCTGTAGAGATTTGCTGCGAGATTATTGAACTAACCAAAGTCCCAAAGCGATCCGTCTTGGCCTTAGCCGTGAACGGACCGTGCTTGGTAAGCAACGACTTCATCACCGGATCGCTTTTCTGAAGATGCTGTCTAGCCGCGCGGACTTGTTGTGCGATGAATGGCATTAGGGAAGACTCGAGGGAATCCGAAAGTTCGTAGGGTTGGATGGCTGGATGAGCATTCTACTATCACTTCGACGATCAGCGGGCGGTCCGGGTAGGTCTTTATCTGCCGGAAAAGACCAGAGCAGTTAAGAGAGTAAAACGCCGGTGGATCAAACGTGGCGACAAAGTTACAATTGGAGATTCCAAATTACGCTC
>CAYWNG010000449.1:0-5827 GCA_964458685.1 uncultured Pirellulaceae bacterium | reverse complement strand
ATCCAGTTAAGGGTCTCGGCGGCTAGTTTGAAGCAATGGGAACCGGAGCCTAACGGCTTGCGGCTAGTATTCCTAAGCGTTCTCATTAGCGTCCGGTTCTCTTTCGTATTCGACGAAATTCACCGGTGAGTCGGAAACTACTTCCTCACGTTCAACGCTAAGAAATCGAAGCCTAACGGCATTCCGGCTAGTTTCTAAGCAGGACGATCGCTACTGCTTGAAAGCTCTAACGTATTGGACAAGTGCTATACCGCAGAGCGATCCCACGACAAGGAATGTTGCAAACGGAAGAAATCCTTGGCTCCAGGACCAGCCTTCGGTCAGCGTTGTACCGAGGACCGAGCCCATGGTAGCTAGCGGGAAGAAGAGCGCGGCGAGTATGTTGAGTCGATGAGCCGAGTTCTCGACTCGTCGCGTTAGCTCGGCTTGCTGTTCGGCACCTCGAATGAGCGCCACATCCATAGCTGTTTTGACGTCTGCATAAAGCTGGTCGAGTTCCAGCATGATCTCTTCGATCTTATCGCGCCAGTCGATGATCTCGCGCGCATCGGCGTTGGCTTCACGGGCTTGTTGGAGCGTTTCGTAAAGGCCTCGAGCGGCTCGATCGATCGGCCCGAGTGCTTCCAGGATCGTGAGATACTCGCGTGATGAGTTCACTTGATTGCTCTGCTGCTCGAACTGGTCGAGTGCCTGCTGGTATTGGCTGATCAGTTTATCCAGAGCCGCTTGACCGGCCATTCCATTGCTGCAGAGCCATTTGCCTTGTTCGTCGCGCCAGAAAAGCTGTCCGACTCTGGTTCGATCGTCAGGCTTAGGAAGTTGATGGGTGACCAACAGGATCTGCTTTTCCCATTGCATCGCTCGTTGCCTACCGATGCTTGAGCCCAATCGTCCGCGAAAGTAGTCAGGCAACTGCCAGTTGTGGGGAATGAGCGGTGCTTTCATAAGCATGTCCTTGAGGAGTGTTTTTGCTTTGAGAAATGTCTTTTGTCAGAAGTGGCTGAGATAGCCAACATCTGCGGCGCGAGCTTCTGTCAGTTTAGCCCAAACAGCCTTGTTGCAACTAAGTCTCAATTAGGCTAAGATTTAACACGCCGATCAATGCGTAAAATCCGCTTACTTGCAAAAATCCAATGAACGGGCCTGAAAAAGCAGAAAATCCACAGTCGCTTTCGCGTGAGAAGCCGGCCGCAACAGCGGGAACGCCCAGCGGTGTCTCGCTCCCAAAGATCATTTCTTTCGAAGACTTAATCGTTTGCGGAGACGAAATTTGGATACAGTTCAAAGGCCAGATCTACAGACTGCGTCGCACCAAGCAGGACAAGCTGATTCTGACAAAGTGATTCCAGATAGGTCAAGCTTCCTGTTGGCTAAAGGCAAGCCCGGCGATTTCTTGCAGTCGCCCTCCGGGCTGAAGAGAAGAAATCCTGCTGGCTTGCGCAGCAGATAGTTAGGTATCTAGCTAGTAGGTAAAAGAGTAAATCAAGTTCTCTTGCTTTTAAGCAGTCTTAGCGAAAAGCCTAACGGACCAACCGGGCAAGCCGGTGGGATTTGAAGAACGAAGAGTGAACCACAACCTCAAATCGATCACCTACAGCGCGCGGGAGAGTTCATTAACGTCCCCTCCAAGGTAGACGAGATTCAATAGCAGCAGAAGGATCGCCAACCTTAACGAGTGACTAATTCATATCGGAGGTGAGATTATCTGGGTTTACGATTCCATTCCACTTTTGGAATCGGCTCCGGTGCGCGCATCAACACGGTCCCTTTGTCGAAAGTGATCTTGTCCTTCGCAATCTGAACGATATGCAGTTCATCCAGCGCAGGTAGACGCGCACTACTATCGGCATTTTCCCCGTTACTTAGCTGATACTCTTTGCTCAACAAGTAAAGTTTTCCGTGATGCAGATTCCATCTCCCCTTCCCAAACCACTCATCCTGATAGGGACTTGGAAATGGAATTGGTTTTCGGTGTACGATCAGTTGGTGATCCTCCAGAAAATCTAATTGCAAACGCTCTCTAGCCGAAGTTATTTCCCAACTTCCAAGCAACTGGCGGTCCTGATCATCGAAACTGGATTCGTAAAATCGTAGATATTCCAAGGCCAGGATGGCATCGACTTCAATCGAGTGAGGAACAGAGGCAGGTGTGGTGACCATTCGCATCAGCATTTGTTCAGTCTTTTGACCAGGGTAGTTGATGAACGCTAAATTCGGGTACGCGAATACGATGTGCTCACGCGATTCACGGTTCTTTTGTAGATAGTTTGTCCATTGCTCGAACAAAGCTTCGCGGAATGACTCTTCGGCAGGGACGATTACGCTGTGAATCCAAAGATCTTCGTTAAATGACTGCTTGTCATCGTAATCGTCCCACACACCAATGTTTACAGGAATCTGAAAACCGCCCAGCCAGGGTTGAACGCCCATTTGTATTCTATCATCGACACTAAAGTAGACGTTCACCTCAAACTTCGGGGGCTCACCCTTGTCCACCAATCTCCGAGCGACTCTTTGACGCGGTGTCATCTTCTTGCCATCTTCGAGGCGCTTCTTAACAACGGCTAGAATCTCTTGCTTTTCCATCAGCAGTTGTCCCTTAGCATTGACTGCCGACATCCAAGACGCTTGACGGGGGTTTTGAAGGTAGACAACGTGATCGATCGTTGGCTCACTATCTTTCCATTTCCGTACGAACAACAACCACTCGCCGTCTGGTCGCCAGCCTTCATCGTAGCGATAGTCTCTCTTGTGCTCATCCAGTTGCGGTAGCTTCCATGATTGAACCAGCGATGCCGCGTCCCTTAATTCCTCATCTCGCCGATGAAAAACGTCAAGGAGCTTTGCTTTCGGTACATCGTTCGAATGTGAGTCGACTGAGACCAGTAGGACTGCGTCACTCGAATAACTCTTCCACTCGATAGAGGGTATGTGCCCGGAGTATGTATCGGCACGGACATTGGAGCAAAAGAAAAATGCGAAGGTCGCTAGAATTCTACCGAGTGAAATCATGATTGTTACTCTTACTGAACCCGTTGCTGAATGGTTGCTACTCAAGTGGCTTTGGTATCTGACCTTTACCGTAGAACTTGGTGATGTCCAGTCCGCCTCGTTGCTCTTCTTCGATCAGCTTTAATCGTGACTCAAACGTTTCCATGCGTCTCTGAAGTTGTGGAATCAAACTGGGCAATGGATCTGGCGGTTCTAGGCGAGGTACCGGAGGATAGCCTAGGTGTCGCTGCATGGCTGCGAATAGGAATAGAGGATCTTTGCGTCGATTGGCCAATGCAATCTTGCCCTCATTGGCACCAAACAGCACAGGATCGGGAGCTGCTTGTGAGTCGTTCAAGGCCCCTCGACGTTGAAGGAACAATTCACTTCGGGAGTAGATCATGTCGGCAAGGTCGACCAGTCCGAGCTGCTTGCGAACATTGAGTATCCAGTCGCGCCATTCTGGAGTGAAAAATGGATCGCCCGACATGGCAATCAAGCCACGGTCATAGTTCAATCGATTGCGAGAGACAGCTTCAAACTGAAAGAAGAATAGTCCTTGGCGGTTCATATTCTCTTTGGCTCGATACTCGGCTTCGGCGGCTAAGATTTGCAGCCCCGTCTTTAGCTCGAACTGTCCACGATCTTTTTCGGATTCAGAAATCAGGTAGGCCTGAAAGGGGACAAAGTAGTGCTTCAACAACTGCATGCCGGTATGCATTTGGCCACGATGCTTGAGTTCGGCCAAAAGCAGATCGATGGCCATCGGCAGTTTCGTGGTCGACAGCAGTTCAAACTTGGTTTGTTCCAGCAGCTCTTGAAGTGGGCTGGCACCACCAATTCTGTCTAGCAATGCGTTGAAGAAGTAAGCTTGCTCGATGTACTCTTCACGTCCTAGCATTCATTCGGCTTTCAGTTCACGAGTGACTCAACGAGCCCATATTGTACAACGTTTTTCGATTTTGAGCCTGTTGAGTGCAGATTGGTTAATCTCGTGAATTCTGAAAAGTAGGGCTATGAGTTGCGAATGGCCAATATCTATCAAGTCGCTGGCTGTGCTATACTACCTTCAAGGTTAATCACATCACGAATGGGTTTGTCGGCCTTCCAAGGAGTTGTTGGAATGAACAAAACAATTCACGCCGTGTTCGAAAACGGAGTATTTCGTCCTACCGAGGCCGTTGATCTACCAGAGAAATCGGAGGTTGAATTTGAGCTAAGATTGGTCGAGAAGAAGGACGAATGGCCGGAGGGCTACTTCCAACAGACGGCTGGAGCATTGGCAGGAGAACCGTTTGAGCGTTCATCGCAAGGAACTTTACCGAGCCAGAGTAATTGGTGATGCGGTATCTGCTTGATACCAACGCTTGGATCATGTATCTGAAAGATCCATTTAGTGGGGTGCGAAATCGACTGTCTTTGGTATCCCCCCAAGACATTGTCACGTGCTCGATTGTCCTCTCCGAGCTCCTTCATGGTGCTGAAAAATATGGCAGTCGCCACAAACGAGTCTCAGTGGTGCAAAAGATGCTCGCACCATTTCAATGTCTACCTTTCGATGAAGTCGACGCTACCCACTATGCAATACTTCGGCATGATCTGGAGCTTCGCGGCAAAGTGATCGGACCTTATGACCTTCAGATTGCAGCCATTTGTCTCAGGCACCAACTAACGTTAGTCACAAGTAATTTATCTGAGTTTGAAAGAGTTAAGGGGCTGACGGTTGAGGATTGGTCTTAGTAGTCGGATGCGGGAATCCTACGAATAGAGTTTTCTTCGGCGACTTACTCATGCTTGAGACATTAACAGTCATCTACCCTGCTCAATTGAACTTGCTGTAGAATGCTTGGGAACCCTCTCGAACACTTTATGGTTGAATCACTATGAAACTCTCACTGCTTAGGCATTCCATTTGTGCGTTACTGGCTTTTTCCGTTCTGCACGGAGCCGCTGTGTATGGTCAATCCACTCGAGCTACAAACAAGCGTTCGAGTGACAATTCGAAACAAGCGACGGGGTGGCAGCAATGGCGCGGGCCCAATCGCGATGGAGTCAGCAACGAAAAAGGACTTTTGGATAGCTGGCCAGAATCGGGACCATCGGTCCTCTGGAAGGCGACTGAACTTGGCGGCGGCTACTCAAGCGTAGTCGTTCAAGGCGACCGGTTATTCACGATGGGAAAGTTCGGCGATCAGACTCATCTCATTGCGGTCAGCCGCACAGATGGAAGCAAATTGTGGAGTACTCCTGTCGGTACTGGCGGCGATTCTCCCAACTGCACACCGAGCGTCGATGGCGATTTGGTGTATGGCCTGTCCTTCGCGGGTGACCTGCTTTGCGCAAAGACGGATTCCGGCGAAGTTGTTTGGAAGAAGAGCTTCACTGGAGATTTTGGCGGAAAGATGATGTCGGGTTGGGGCTATAGCGAATCGCCACTTGTCGACGGTGAGATGTTGATCGTTTCTCCCGGCGCGCCCGACGCGATGGTTGCAGCACTTAATAAGAAGACAGGCGCGACGATTTGGAAGTGCAGCTTGCCAGCCAATCCAGGCCCAGCCGGCCAGGATGGAGCGGGATACTCTTCAGCGGTTATAAGTAACGGAGGCGGCGTTAAGCAGTATGTCCAGTTCGTCGGGCGTGGAGTCATTGGAGTCGATGCGGCTACAGGCAAACTGCTTTGGGGCTACAACAAGGTTGCCAACGGAACAGCCAACGTACCAACGCCGATCGTCTCGGGAGACTACGTCTTTTGCTCCAGCGGCTACGACGACGGTGGCTCGGCACTACTCAAGCTAACCGGCAAACGCGGCGCAGTGACTGCACAAGAGGTTTGGTA
>CAYWNG010000448.1:4626-5834 GCA_964458685.1 uncultured Pirellulaceae bacterium | reverse complement strand
GCCAAACAGAAGGCTGAGATTGAGTTCCGCGAGTCGGGCCAGCAGCGACGCTACAGTTGGGACTACGATCCAACCTACGAACTGGTCGAGTTCGACTTGAAGACTCACGAGTATCGTCGACTGTCCGACGTTCAAGGCTATGACGCGGAAGGATCGTATTCTCCCGATGGTAAGTCGATTTGCTTCGCTTCGAATCGCCGCGCTTACAGGGGCGAATTGACTGCTGAGGAAAAGGAACTCTTCGAACAGGACCCTGCTTCGGCGATGGACCTGTACATCATGGACTCCGATGGCAAGAACGTGAAGCGATTAACCGACGCGATCGGTTACGACGGTGGTCCGTTCTTTTCTCCCGATGGCAAGCAGATCTGTTGGAGACGATTTAGCAAGAACGGTGCACTCGCCGAAATCATGGTGATGAACTCGGATGGCTCTAACCAACACGCAGTGACTCGGCTGGGTGCGATGAGCTGGGCGCCGTTCTTCCATCCTTCGGGTGAATATCTGATCTTCACAACTAACTTGCATGGCTTCAACAACTTTGAACTCTACATGGTTGATGTCGAAGGTAAGACTGAACCGAAACGAGTGACCTATCGAGCTAACTTTGATGGCCTGCCAGTCTTTACTCCAGATGGAAAGTCATTGGTTTGGACTAGCAATGGTCAGTCGTCGCAAAGTCAGATTTTTGAAGCGGCTTGGAATCACGACGAAGCGTTGAAATTGCTCGGTTTGGATGGTGGCTCCAGCAGTACTTCTGTTGCCGAAGCATCTAAGTCGGCAGAAGCGACCAAAGACGATATCACCGCTGTCGATATTGGTCGTCACATCGATTACTTGTGCCGACCTGAACTGGGCGGACGACTCACCGGAACCAAAGGTGAAAAGCTTGCCACGGCTTACGTAGCGGCATATTTGGAGCAACTGGGGCTTAAACCGGCTGGCGACAATGGTACGTACTTCCACGAGTTTGAATTCATTGCGGATATCAAAGTCGGCGACGAAAACCACTTAACGTTTGGCGACACCAAGTATCAAGTCGACAAAGACTGGCGCCCCTTGTCCTTCTCGCGGAAAGGCGAAGTAGCACCATCCGAGTTAGTCTTTGCGGGCTACGGAATTGTCGCCCCCGAAGGCGACGGACAACCGATGTACGATAGCTACGTACACTTGGACGTTGAAAACAAATGGGTCGTGGTATTGCGACG
>CAYWNG010000448.1:0-4526 GCA_964458685.1 uncultured Pirellulaceae bacterium | reverse complement strand
TTCGCGCTCCAGTCCGGCAAGATGTCGGCCAACATCGATATTGATCCTGTTACCAATCGCGGTCGAAACGTTTTAGCAATTCTGCAAGCCGGCGACAAACCAGCCGAGCAGATGATTGCCGTTGGAGCTCACATTGACCACTTGGGTTCTGGAACAGGATCGTCGCTCGCCAAAGAGAACGAACAGGGTCAGATGCACGTCGGAGCGGATGATAACGCTTCGGGAGTCAGTTGCATGTTAGAGATCGCTCAATATCTGGCTCATCAAAAGAAGCAAGGCAAGCTTTCTCCAAAACGCGATCTGCTGTTTGCAGCGTGGAGTGGCGAGGAGCTTGGCTTGCACGGTTCAGCCTCGTTCACCAACGACTTTGCAAAGCTGTTCCCGGATCGCGTGGCCAAAGCAGAAGTTGCGACTGCTGAAAGCAAAGATGGATCAGACGCAGCCAGTGACGCGCACGCAGCCATCGCTAAGATGAAGCTGTACCCGCAAATCGCTGCCTATTTGAATATGGATATGGTGGGACGCTTGCGAGAGAACCTGATTTTGCAAGGCTTGGGATCTTCGCCCTACTGGACCGATGTGATCGAACGTCGCAACGCTGTAGTAAAGCTCTCGCTGACTTTGCAACAAGACTGTCACTTGCCAACCGACGCGACAAGCTTCTTCCTGCGAGGCGTACCGATCTTGGCGGCCTTCACCGGTTCGCACGATGAGTATCACACGCCTCGCGATCTGCCTCAACTCATTAACTTCGAAGGTGCCGCTCAAGTTGCTAAGCTGATGGCGCTCATCGCGCGAGACTTAGTATTAGCCGATGCTCCACCCGAGTATCAAGAGCAGGCCGCTGAGCCTGAAATGCGAGCCAACTTGACGGCCTACTTGGGAACCGTTCCCGACTACGGTCAGACCGACATCCAAGGTGTTAAGCTGGGAGCTGTCACTAAAGGTGCACCTGCGGAAAAGGCCGGTGTCCAAGGCGGTGACATCATCGTCGAACTCGCCGGGCGCAAGATCGAGAACATCTACGACTACACCTACGCTATCGAAGCACTGAAGATCGGCGAGGCCGTGAAAATCAAAGTGCGTCGAGGTGACAAGACCATTGAACTCGAAGTAACGCCTACCTCACGAACCTAAACAACAAGTCGCACTTCATGATTACACGTCGTCAGATCTTGCAACTGGTTCCTACATTGGGAATCAGTTCGGCCGTTTTCGCGCGAGCATTGGCACAAGAGACTGCGGGTAAGCTGGAAGTAACCCGCGAGATGATCGCTGCGGCCAAATGGGTCAGCGGTATCGAGCTAACCGAAGAGCAAGAAGAGGCTCTCGTTAAGGATATCAACTCGCTGCACTCGCAACTGGCAGTGCTTCGCAAAGTCGAGCTTGATCCGCAGAACGATGCTCCGGCTTTGATCATGCAGCCGTTGCTGAGCACAGCTAAGAACGCTGAAGCCGCGTCGACGAACAACAAGCCTGCCGAATACGTCTTGCCTAAAGATGTGCAGCTTCCCGCGGATGAGGCTGATCTCGCGTTTATGCCGGTTCACAAGCTAGCTGCGCTGATTCAATCGAAGCGACTGACTAGTACTGAGCTGACCAAAGTCTACCTTCAGCGGCTGAAGAAGTACGATCCACACCTGATGTGCGTGGTGAATCTGACTGAAGCCTTGGCGATGGAGCAAGCCAAAAAGGCCGACGAAGAGATCGCCGCAGGTAAGTATCGCGGGCCACTTCATGGCATTCCTTGGGGTGCTAAAGATCTGATCGCTGTTGAGGGCTATCCAACGACCTGGGGCATCCCCGTTTTCAAGGATCGAATCATCCCGCAGAATGCAACGGTGGCTCAGCGATTGTCTGCCGCAGGTGGTGTCCTGGTTGCTAAGCTCAGCTTGGGCGCCATTGCCATGGGGGACAAATGGTTCCGCGGAATGACTCGCAATCCTTGGAACCTCGATCAAGGGTCCAGTGGATCGAGCGCCGGTTCATGCTCGGCTTCCTCGGCGGGTTTAGTCGGTTTTGCAATCGGCAGCGAAACGCTGGGTAGTATTCTCTCGCCATCAACACGCTGCGCTTCGCATGGCTTGCGACCTACGTTCGGTCGCGTGAGTCGATCGGGATGCATGCCGCTATCATGGTCGATGGATAAGATCGGACCGATTGGTCGAAGTGTTGAAGATCTAGCTTTGATCTTTGCAGCGATTCAAGGCAGCGATGGATTCGATCCCACAGTTGTTGACCGCCCATTCCAATGGCCAATGACTGTCGACTTTTCCAAGCTCACCGTAGGAGTTGTCAAGAAGGACAAGCCCGACCCGGCGGTTGATGTGCTTCGCGAGATCGGTTGTCAGATCAAGGAGATTGAACTCCCCGGCGGCTATCCGCTTTCAGCGCTCTTCAAGATTATCGACATTGAAGGAGCCGCAGTGTTTGACGATCTGCTTCGCGCGGGAAAGACTGAAGGCTGGAACACGTGGACTCAGTCATTCCAATCGGCGCAGTTCGTTACAGCCATTGACTACTTGCGCATGCAACGCGTTCGTCGGAAGTTGATGAACGAGTTTGAAAAGTTGATGGAGCAGGTGGATCTATTATTCAATGCAGGCGATCTGGTTCACACCAACTTTACCGGACATCCTTCGGTGGTCATGCCCTACGTAGCTCCCGATGCTCAAGCAGGTAAAAAGCCATCCAGCGTTGTATTCACCGGTCAACTGTTTGGTGAAGCAACGATACTGGCGTTGGCCAAAGAGTTCGAGGCTCGACAAGCTCAACCCCTCCCCCGCCCTGCTCTTCCAGCTTAAGTCGCGGGTACATTCCCTGTGTCCTCTGCTTCTTTCGTCATCGTCTACAATCCCACCGGCTTGCCCGGTTGGTT
Organism: uncultured Pirellulaceae bacterium; assembly: GCA_964458685.1. Taxonomy (GTDB): domain Bacteria; phylum Planctomycetota; class Planctomycetia; order Pirellulales; family Pirellulaceae; genus Aureliella. The sequence goes on along the minus strand of CAYWNG010000448.1, from coordinate 1,648 downwards.
CGTTAGGCTTCTCGCTACAAAACTAATAGCCAGGTCAGCTTAAGCAAGTCCCTTGTTAACGCGTCGGGTTGTGAAGGAGTCGCATGACCAAATCGACACGAGCGATGAACTCTCCCGCGCGCATTACATAGCCGTTTAGCGTTCCAACTCTATTCGCGGAAGAGTCGCGTGGTGAGTAGTGTGAGCCCTAAGCGGTGAGGGCAAGAAGTGCAGGCTGAAGTCGATCACTCATGACCTAGCTCTATCCTCCGCAAACCACAACACTATCTTTTCAACCACTAAGCTTAGTGTCGATCCGTGTTATTCAATTCTCTACTCCGTGCCATCACTCTCTAACGTTCCTTTGGCATCCGGCTCGGGAGTTAAAACTTGATTTCCCGTGGTTAGGTCACCAAGCAAGAGATATCCTTGGCCTTTTCGAAACGGCGAATTGATCTTCTCAGGATTTGTATCATGCCCCAGGAAGGCAATAGTACCTTGTCCGATAGCACCACCAATACCAATTCCGCAATGTAAGTCATTAACACATATCTCCAGTCCTGGAGTCGTGTCCGTAGGTACTACGAAAATCCTAACGCCCTCGTTGACAAGCTGAATCCCGAGTCGAGTTTGTCCTGCTTCGTTGTAGAATTCAATCCCGGTAACATCATCCGTGTCTGAATAACGATCCGAGGATAAGCTGATACGCGGCTTGCCATTTCCGTCAACGATGGTCAAACTTCTCGCAATGATTTCCTGGACTTTATCTTGATCGCCAGTTTTATTCATAACAAACCATTTTGTGTTGCTTTTCAAGTTCAATACGGTACCAGCTCAACTGCCTAATGATTAGACAGAAAGACTAACTGGTCCGCAACTATTGCAATTGCGTTCTTTTGAAACATCGGTTCGGGAGGCACATCATGATCGCTTGCATCGACGTCGGATACGACGAGGACTCGGCCAGAGCTGCGTGTGTTTGCATCGAAAACTGGCGAGACAAAGAGTCACATTCGGAAACAGTCGCTTGTATTAAGAACATCGAAGATTATCAACCAGGCAACTTCTATCTTCGAGAGTTGCCTTGTGTGATGGTCGTACTACAACGGCTAACGGTGTCGCTTTCATGCATCGTAATCGATGGCTACGTCTGGCTCGACAGTAACAATCAGCCTGGGCTGGGAGCTCGTCTATACGAAGCACTGAGCGGCAGAGTCCCCGTAATTGGCGTAGCAAAAAGTGCCTTTCGTGGCAGCGAGCATGCTGTTCCACTGTGCCGAGGCAAAAGCAAACGGCCACTGTTTATAACCTCGGTAGGGATCGCAAATGCACAGGCTGTCATCAACATTGCCTCCATGCACGGAGCCAACAGAATTCCCGCCATTCTCGCACGTGTCGACTCATTGAGTAGACGCCGGAAATAGCTTGGGCTTCACGAAGAAACGCGAATCGTAAAAACTCTCCGGATGCGGACCTCCCCTTTTGTGTTCTTTGTGCCTCTTCGTGGCTTCAAATTCTTGGCTGCCGCCTGACCCCTTCACGTTTCTCGTCCGTCTAAGCACCGGTAAGACTCACGTCATCGGCGGCGTCCAAATGGCCATGGCAGGTGATGGCGTGCAGTTGAGCGTTGAATTGCTGCAACCCATCGCCCTAACCACCGGCGACCACT
>CAYWNG010000447.1:0-5834 GCA_964458685.1 uncultured Pirellulaceae bacterium | reverse complement strand
GCGCCGCCGCGTTGGAGAAAGAGCAATTTAGTTGATGGAATTTTTCCACGCGAAGGTCAATCTGGATTGTCGTTGGAGCAGGCTTTGGCCGAACGAACGACATTGACCGAAGAATTGCTGGGCAAAGAATCCAATCTGGAACTTCAAGCACTTCAGACTTCGCGAAAAGCGATTGAAACTCGACTCCAAGCGTTTCCCAAACCGAAGCAAGTCTTCGCCGGAACAGTTCATTTCGGCAGCGGCGCTTTTCAAGGGACGGGCAGCGTGGGCGGGAAAGCTCGAGACATCTTCGTGCTCCATCGCGGCGAAGTCACGTCCCCACGGCAGCCTGTACAGCCGGGGACTCTTTCGCTGGTTCCAGGAATGAACTCGCATTTAGAGCTGCCTGAAAATCATCCCGAAGCGTTGCGTCGAGCCGCGCTTGCAGAGTGGATTGCGAGTTCCGAAAACGCGTTCACTTGGCGAAGCGTCGTTAATCGCGTTTGGCAGTATCACTTTGGATCGGGCTTGGTCGACACGCCTAACGATCTTGGACGCATGGGTGGCAAGCCAAGTCATCCAGAGCTGCTGGATTGGCTCGCCGTTAAGTTTCGCGACGAGGGTCAGTCGCTCAAGCAATTGCATCGTTGGATCGTAACCAGTCAAACGTATCGCCAATCTTCTGATGGTCCGATGGAGGCTCAGCAGCGTGAGCTTGCTAACAGCTTGGATACGGAGAATAGGTTTCTGTGGAGATCCAACCGGCGAAAGTTGGATGCTGAAGCGGTTCGAGATAGTATCCTCGCAATTAGTGGCAAGCTTGATCTCAAGATGGGCGGACCGGGGTTCGAGGAGTTCGTCTTGGAGAAGCCCGAGCACTCGCCGCACTATCGCTACGATCTTCACGACTTTGAAAAGTCTGAAACGCATCGCCGCACGATCTATCGCTTCACAGTTCGGTCCCAGTTGCAACCTTTCTTGAATTCGCTCGACTGTGCCGATCCGTCGATTCAAGTCGCGACTCGCAATCAAGGTCAGTCGCCTCTGCAAGCTCTTGCCATGCTGAACAACGGTATGGTAATCGCTCACAGCAAGCACTTTGCCGATAAGCTGCGTGGTTGGGCTAACGCTGGAGCGGCAGCAACTTCGAAATTTGATGACGGCTCAACGAAACAAAAAGACTCAATGAAGCAAATCGTCGCGCGAGGCTTTGAAGAGGTGACCGGCCGCAAGGCTACGGATAGCGAGTTGGAAGGACTGGGGCAGTTCGCGGTCGAACATGGTGTCGAGAATCTTTGCCGACTGCTTTTTAATCTCAACGAATTCGCGTTTGTGGAGTAGACCATGAGAAGTGCAGCAGAACAGATGCGTGATTGCCGAGCTTCGATGTTCTCGCGCCGCGAGTTGTTAGCAGGCTTGGGCGGAGGCTTTGGCGCTCTGGCTCTTGGTTCGTTGATGGCTCAGGAATCCGCACGGGATCAGCAAGGGCAGGGGCAGTCTGGTGACAATGGTCATGCAGCCAGTGGTCGGAAGTTAGATTTTAAGCCTAAGGCAAAACGCGTCGTCCAATTGTTCATGGCCGGCGCGGCCAGTCACATCGACCTTTTCGACTACAAACCCGAACTGGTCAAGCGACACGGTCAACCGGCGGATTTTGGTGAGCCGATCGAGGCCTTTCAAGACGGACTAGGTCCATGGAAAAAGCCAGTTTGGGAGTTTCAAAAGTACGGGCAATGCGGTCAGTACCTTAGCGAAGTTGTGGCTGACTTGGGAACATGCGTCGACGACATGGCTTTCATCCATAACATGGTTGGCAAGTCTGGCGTTCACAGCACTGCGACCTTGCTGCAATCGACAGGCTTCGGTCTCCCAGGTTTTCCGGGTATGGGATGTTGGGTCAGCTATGGATTGGGAAGCGAAACGGAGAATCTTCCTACGTTTGTCGTGCTGCCCGATCATCGAGGCTTCGCATCCAACGGCGCGAAGAATTGGGACGCGGCTTTCTTGCCTTCGCAACACTCGGGAACGATCGTCTTCCCCAATCGCGATGTTCCCATCGAAGATCTTTATCCGCATCGTAGCGGCAGCTATGTAACTCCGGCCAGTAGCTCGGCGGCGCAACGTTTGCTTGCTTCGATCAATCAGCAGAACGCCGAGCAACATCCGTTGGATGGTCGACTTGAGTCGCGAATACGCACCTATGAGCTGGCCGCCAAGATGCAACTAGCAGCGCCCGAAGCGTTGGATATTTCCAAAGAGCCTAAGCACATTTTGGAGATGTACGGCATTCGCGAAGGCGGCGGAGCTTGGCCAACAGAGATAAACGCCGAAGAGGAGATCGACTACTTTGGACGCAAGTGTTTGGTGGCGCGTCGTTTACTGGAGCGAGGCGTGAGGTTCGTTCAAGTCTGGTCAGGCAACGACAATGGCTTTCCGCGGCGTAACTGGGATTCTCACGAGGATATCGAACGCGATCACGGTCCGCTCGCTCGAGGAATGGCTCGCGGTGCTTCGGCGCTGATTCGCGATCTTAAGCTCAGCGGCTTGTTGGAAGACACAATCGTCTTTTGGACCACGGAGTTCGGTCGGCTGCCTTCAACGCAAGGTGGTAAAGGTCGCGATCACAATCCGTTTGTGTTTACCAATTGGCTCTGTGGCGGAGGCATCCGCGGTGGCGTGAGCTATGGTCCTAGCGATCAGTGGGGATACAAGCCGCTGGATCGATCTAAGCCAACGCAAGTCTACGATGTGCATGCCACGATACTTCGACAAATGGGCTTAGACCATCGACAGTTGACCTTCCGACATAACGGCATCGATCGGCGGCTAACCGATGTTCACGGTCATGTCATCGACGAGATCATCTAGGCCGTGTATCGAAAGCCTTGATACGTTCCGCGTCGCTGGAAAGTGGCGTTGAGTGCGTCTTTGATCGAGCCTTTGTGAAGAGCCCATTGAGGCGCGATTAGATCCTTGGGCGGTGCGTCGCCCGAGATTCGTTCGATGACCATTTGCGGTGGCAAGCGCTCGAGGAAGTCAGCAACAATCTCGACGTACTCCTGCAGCTCGAGCAGGCGAACTTGACCGCTGGCAACCTGTTCGACCATCTCGGTACGATGCACCATGTACAGATTGTGAATCTTGACGCTGTCCACATTCCACTGAGCAACTTGGTTGGCGGTCTCCATCATCATCTCGTGCGTTTCACCGGGGAGCCCCAGCATGATGTGTAGACCAACTTCAAAGTCGCGTCCTTGGCATCGCTCGAGGGCGTCCACCGCAGCGTCATGATGGTGGCCACGATTCATCCAATCCAGGCTGGCATCGTGGATCGTTTGCACGCCTAACTCTAACGAGACGTAGGTTCGTTGAGCGTACTGATCGATCAGATCCAGAACCTCATCGGGAACGCAATCGGGCCGAGTGCCGATGACCAACCCCACAACGCGGGGATCTTCTAAGGCGATATCCCAAAGTGTCTGCAATTTGTCCAACGGGCCGTAGGTATTGGTTGCGGGTTGGAAATAGGCCAAGAATTTCTCGGTTTCGTAGCGTCGGCGAAGGCCTTCGATACCTCGCTGAATCTGTGAAGTGATGGCATCGCGTTTGACGCGTCGGCTGGGGCTAAAGGCTCGATTATCGCAAAAAACACAGCCTCCTTTAGCAACGGTGCCATCGACGTTGGGGCATGTGAAACCGCCGTCCAAGCTGATTTTTTGGACTCGGGTGCCAAAAAGATGCCGAAAATGCAGGTTGAGCGGAAAGTAGTAGAGCCCTTCGCTCCGCCAGTCGATTTGCGATCTAAGTAGTTGTGAATTTGACCTGGACATTAACTATGCTTAAATTAGAACGTACCCGAGTGGCAGGAATGCTCAGACTACCACCGATTAATACCGTTTTGAAAAACGCTCATTCTTCTCGGCTCGATTTGGAGTGATACCATGGCCGACTACGGTCTGTTAATTCCTGAAGGCGGCGGTGACAACATCGTGCTCCGCAAGGATCGCTTGGTGATTGGCCGACGCGAGTCGTGTGATATTGTACTGCGTTTCACCAATGTTTCCGGCCAACACGCTCGAATGTCGTTGGAACAAGGGTACTGGTTTTTGAAGGATCTTGGAAGCCGCAACGGCACTAAAGTTGACGGTTATCGGATCAGCCGCAAGCGTTTGGACCCAGGAGCCAAAATCTCCTTTGCCAAGCACGTCTACGTCATTAAGTACTCGCCAGAAGAGCTCGGAGCGTTCGGTCCACCACCACCGGACGACGAGCAAATTGAGGAAGTACTACGTCGCGGGCTGCTCGATCGCGCCGGCTTGAGTCGCCGCGATGACGAGGACAAATACTCCAACCGCGACATGGCCGACGACGACTAAGCTGCGACAGACGCCAGGTTCGTAGCTAGATTGGTTTGTAGCCAAAATTGCTCTGTGAAAAATACTCATCCCTGCTGAATCGAAGTGTCAGCAGGGATTTTTCTTTGGGGCCTTCAAAAGACCGCGAAGTTAGTGGTTCCGACCTGTGTAGACTCTGCCGCTCGGCCCGAAACGAAACGCCTTCGGTCAAGAAAAACAGATCTCAACCACTCGGCTATGTTATCGCTCTTCTTCTTTGGGCCAAAGACCACCTAAAAATGTACCATTTGCCAATAGGAAAAGTGTGGGACGCAAAGCTGCTTTTGGAAGCCCTCCAGAGGCGCGGTGTAAAGGCAATGTTAGATGGAGAACGGATCGCTATCACGCTTCCCATAGAACGCATTGACATCGACAGAATTGTGAACGCGAAAACCCTCGACGACCTTAAGCCAGAAGTAGTCGGCTCTGTTTCTGCGAATATTTCGCATACACCGAATGCCGTCCTAGAGAACATCACCATTGACTTTCCCCATATCTTCGAAGCGGATTGCTTTCCGCGGCTGATTGAAGTAATTAAGGCTATCTTGGGTTGCGGGTACGATACAGGTAACGAGCAAGAATTGGCAAACAAGTACTACTCCGGTGAAATTGACATCAACTCAATTTTTGAAAAGATCGAAGTTTTACAAATCGAAAAAGAGCAGGCAGTTGTGGAGTATCGTTTTGAGGATGCCTTGGCCATTTTAGAGCAACAAAGACCGCTCAAACAGCAGATTGAAGATTTGCTTCGTGGTGACGGAAGATGACACCCATCGCACTTACATCGCAACTTGAAGATCTTTCCATCGCAACCGGCGAGACCTTGGTAAGGTACAAGGATAACTGCTTTTGGGCTTCGGTTGGAGAGTGTGAACTAGATCATCAACTGACGCAACTGGCAGACATTTTCGTCAACGTTCCAATAGACCAGCAACAAATTGTGCGCGACGCAATCCGCCCAGGTGCACTCTGGAACCTGATCGCCTATGTACGTAGATTATCGGTCTTGATTTCTAAGACTTCCGATCCAATCTGGTTACGTCGGGCACTTGCGGTCGCAGCAATTGAAGACGGGCGATTCGACTTTCGCGACACTATCGTCTCATTGGTAATTGCTCGCGCCGCTGCTGAGCAGGTTGGCATTGACTACATAGCGCACTTCAATTGGTGCCTCCAAACCTTCAAACCATCATCGCGAGATAGCTTTACCAATGCCCGCGACCACTCAGAATCAAACGTACGCGGTATCCTCCGCAGTTTTGGGCCCCCGTGATGAGTGGAGCCACAGGTTTACCGATCTCCGAAAGTTCCGCCAATGACGATCACATCGCAGGTGACCACACGCGCAAAGGGCGTCCCCTTGAGACACTGAAAGCCTATCAAGATGCTTGGTCGCAAGTCGCTGGTGTACTCGACGGAACGCACCAGGTATGGTTAGTCTTGTCGATTGTAAACTCGTCG
>CAYWNG010000446.1:0-5838 GCA_964458685.1 uncultured Pirellulaceae bacterium | reverse complement strand
CGTCCAAGCTGTGGCATTGAACGCGGGTGGGGCTTTTCCTTCGAGCGCATTCAACTGCTTTCTTTCTTCAAGCGAACCGCGTCGCAGAATGGAATCCGATATGTTCGATTTGTGTTCTGTAGCGCACTTCCCTATAGCGTCTCCTCTATTAACTAGCTTGAGCCAGTACGAATAAATTACCTTGCTAAATAGAGTACATGTAAAGCCATAGCAGTGCCATAGTCTTTACCGATCGCTTCGAAGTCCACCCAGCTTCCATCCATCTCGACCACTTGCAAAATATCGCGACTTAGCTCAGTCAATCGGCTTCGATCCATTCCAGAGTCGGAAATGGCTCGAGCGGCGTTATCGTAAGCGTAGAAGTAGAAGTAACTAGATGAGGCGACTTTGGATACCCAGCCTTCAGTCAGCTTGACTGGTGCCCGAAGTTCTTGGCGATGCGTCATGAAGAGACGAATGGCGAGTTCTAGATCGGAACTTTCGTTTGCGTCCAATTTGCGCAAGGCAAGTTCGCACAGTGGGGCTCGGCCGATCGAGTACTCGGGCTTTTGATGGAAGCTCTTGGGCACAGGATAAGTGTAGGTGAAAACGGCAGGAGCTTCGCGCATCGCTAACATCGCTTCGATTCCTTTCTTAAGTAGCTGCTTATCGACGTCGAATCCATTCCGCTGGGCAGATGCAAGCGCGAGCAGAGCCTGTCCTGTGTTCACACTGTGCGCTCGGCCGCGATCGGTCACTGGCCAACCGCCAATCCCACCTCGCCAGTTCTTGCCGAAATTTAAATCGTAACTCCATGAACCGTTGGGAAGCTGGCCTGCCAATAACAAGCGGACGGCTCCTTGCACGTCTCCTTTCACTACCGCTTTCGATTCCTCAAGGTCGATGAAGTAGTCCAACAAGTAAGCCGCACCGAATGAATTGAACTGCGCTGGATTAACTTTCCCGATCTCTTGATTCAGCCAATGCGTCGCACGTTCGCTGGCATCGCGAGCATTTTCTGCATAAGGCGGTTCGAGATGCGCGGCCCATTTGTGAAGCGATCGAGCAGCAAGTGATGTGATGGCCACGCGATACGTTTCTGCTTGAGTCGTCGTTGACCACGAGCCGTTGGCCTGCTGACTCCGCAATAAGAACTCCACGCCGCGCCGGACGGCATGCTCGGCTTCATTTCGATGGTCTCGCTCAGAAGAGTTTATCGTCTCCGGTATCTCAAAACTTAGCAGTGACTCGTATTGGTCCATCGCTATTGGCCAAGCTCGACGCGCCCTTGCTCGAGTGTCGGCTACACTGCGCGGGTATTTGCCGCTGATGGACTCCCAAAACTCAACTGCCTTTTCAGTGCTATTCTTGGAGACCAAACAGCCCAGCAGATAAGCTGCTTCGGAAGCGATCTCGGCTTTCGACTCCATGGCTACTTTCAAGTATGACTCAGCTTCGGCAAGCTTGCCCAACCGCGTAAGTGAAAGCCCAGCGACGTAGCTTGATTCATAACGATGCTCACCATCGGAATCCGCCAGTGGTCGAGCCAAATCGAGTGCAGCCTGATGCTCGCCTCGCAACGAAGCGACTTTGGCTAGCCCCAGCTTTCCAGTCTGAGTTGTCATTTCGGTGAAAGCCGATTCTGCCTCAGCTAAATAACCTGCTTCCAGCAGCTTCCAAGGATCATTGGGAAGTGAGCCAACCTTAGCGGCGTTGTTGGAAGCTTGATCTAGAAACCGTAGAGTCAAGTCCCGATCGAACGTGCCGATCGATTGTTGCACAGCCAATAACTTTCGGTTTGCTTCGAAAATCGCCATCGCCGGTGCTTTCACTTGCTGCGTTGTAATTCCTAGCTTTGCAAATTCTCCACGAGGCTCGATCGCGACACCACGAAGAAAGCTCATCGGGTTATAGCCAACTCGCACAGGGATAAAGCGACTGAGAATCCGTCGACGAACATCCGGTTCGGATAGCGCGCTCAGGATTAGCATCTGCTCGTTGAAGTTCGATATCTGTTTGCTGCCGTAGTCAGCTCGCACTACAGCCAGGACGAGTTTGTTTTCCTCGGTTGCCTTTCGAAAGGCTTCATCAACGGACTTTGCCCAGGGAATAAGATCTAGAACTTCCTGTTCCAGTTTAATGCCGGAGCCAGGTGGGAGGGATTCTGGAGGAAGTGTGCTTGGCTGCAACTGTTTTGCAACCTTCAATATCCAGCCATGATTCTTAGCGCTTGGATCGGCAAGTCGTTGAGCTAGTTCGGTGACGTCGAGATTGACTGCGTTCTTACGCGGATCGACCGTGCCAAGAACCTTTACTTGCGTGTTCATCGCTGGTTGATTAGCCCAAGTCACTTTCGATTCATCCCACTCGGCACTCAACTCGTAGATGGCGATGTCGAAAGGTTCACTTGGAAGTGTTTTGGATTGGCCAGGTGAACCTATTGGCAAGAACTTGAGAGATAACTCGGCTTTGCGTACTTTTCCTTGCATTGCCGGGAACCGGAAGAGGATACGATTGGTATCGGCGAGGCTGATCGTAACGCGCGGCATGCTACCGTACCTACCATTGGCCAGATAGCCAATGATCGTTGTATCTGCCTGTGCAGGAAAAGCCCTCGTAGTCCCGTCGTCGAACTCAACATTGAGTTGCGGTCCATCGTTGCTAATTTCACGTGAGTGGAACGCGATCCAATCATTCGGCGAATTACGTTTCTGCGGCTCAACTTGAGATCCGCTGACTTTGGGCGGTTCAGCGACTTGCAAAACGATGAGTGCAACAAGGCATAAGACGAAATACATCAGCAATACTCCTAAACGAGATCGATTCGAGGTAGTATAAGAAATTGCTTCGTAACTTGCTTGACGCACTTGGAAAACACTCCGACATTGGCCGCTGAAGTCGATGTGATGAATGATCCACCATTCCATTCGTGTCGATAAGCGGTTACCATCGAAGTCCAATCGTAGCAATGCGAAAGTGCTGAGACTTCGAGCTAGAAACCGCTCGTGAAGACAGGCGACCGCAAATCAGCCGGGAATCGGAAAGTCCGGCCGCAAGGAATCTAGATGATCCCACGTTCCACTATTTTCTTGTTAGTGCTGTTAGCAAATCTCGTCCCTTGGTGGTCGTCACCGCTCACTTTTGCTCTTCAAAAAGACCGTTTCGCGAATACCGACGACGCGATTCCGGCACCAATTCTAAAGCAGTTGGAAGATGCTCTCGCCGAGCGCAACAACGATCTTCAACAGCGCCAAGCACTCGTTGAACAGATTGATCAAATTCTTCAAGCTGCAACTCCTGACGCGCGCACTCGGCTGGTTGAAGTCCAGCATAAAGTGCGATTCCTGGAGGCGCTCAATAACATGCGGCTCAACAAGCTTGATCTGTGTGCGGAGCAGCTTGCTCGATTGCATGAGACACTAGATGTGAAGCAGTTTCGTGAGCTGGACTTTCGCTGCCGTTCGCTCCAAGCCGCCGTTATGCTCTTGCGAGGATACAAGCAGGAGAGCTTAGCTGCCTTCGAGAAGCTGTTAGCCGGTGACTTAAGTGGCGTCTCTGAAATCCTTTTGGACCGTGCTCGCATCAATCAGGCTGCCGCCTTCGAACGTAACGGGCAGTTGGAAGAGGCCGTCGACCGCTATCAGTCTCTCATGTTACGAGCGATCGAAGAAAAACGAGATCTGGCGGCACTCCAAGCTGGGAATAACCTCCTGAACCTACTCTTGGACCTGGAAGATACGACTGTCGCCAAGCAAATGCTCGACGCATTGCAACCAGTGCTAGCGCGCAATCCTCAAGCGATCGGACGGCAATCGTTGCACTTGTTTGAGCTGCGTCTTGCAATTTGGGAGGGAAAGACAGAGGCAGGTATTGAGGGGTTGTGTGAGTTTATCGAACACCCTGAAGCTTCGCCCGCTCTTTTAGGGGTGGCTCGCCGACTGTTAGCTGAAGCTCTGCAACAGCAGGGGCGGTTGGAAGAGGCCATCACTCACGCCAATAAGGCCGTTGAACTACTCGCCAAACTTGAATCGGAAGCCAAGTATGCTAGACTCCTGTTGGCCGATTTACATTTGCATCACGGCGATTATCAGACTGCGGTCGATCTACTCAAACTTATCGGCGACCCGCAAGATCTACTCACTTCGAGCCGCATCAACTATCACCAAATCAAGGTTGAATCGCAACTTCGCTTGGCTGGATTGCATGAAGAAGCCGATGAACTCAATGAAGCTCAAAAGCTGTTGAAACTTCGAGCAAAACACCCGTTGAATCGTGTCTCAAGAGATTTTGAAGCAAAGCTTGCCAGCTTGACCAAATCGCTTGAGACACAGCGGGCTGAAGCGGTTGAGCTTGCTCGAAACGCATCTACCCAGGCCGACCGCTATCTCAGTTATTCGATTTATGGAATTGCCACAGTTGTTGTCCTCGGCGGCAGTGCCACTCTGCTGGTGAGCTTGCGACGACGCGCAGAACGAGAGAAGCTGTTGCAACAGGAGTCGCTCAATGCGCAGCTTGAGTCGATGGTCACAGCCAAGACCTTAGAGTTGAAGGCCAATCTTGAAAAACAAGCCGAAATGGCGCACGCTCTTGAAAAGAAGAATCGGATCGAAACCGTCGGCTTGCTGGCTGGCAATATTGCTCATGATATTAACAATCTGCTGCAGGTCATCGGTAATGCCAACCTAACTCTAGCTGACTCATCGATCAACCAGGAATTGCGAGACCAAGCCCTAGCCATCTCTAACGATTCGTTGCGACATGGGACGGGTGTCATTCGACAGATCTTGGATTACGCTCGTCCGCAAGAATCAACGCAGCAATTGTTTCGTATCGACGAGTACCTCCGAAACAGCCAAGCCATGTTTCAATCTGCCCTTGGCAGCAAGATTCGGCTAAAGCTTGAAGACGATAGTGCTGGGGCGAGTATTAACGTCGATCCTGCTCACCTGACAACAGCAATACTCAATTTGCTAAGCAATGCACTCGATGCCATGCCTAACGGTGGCGATGTACAAGTTCAAGCGTCACTGCTGAAGGTCGAGCCTTGTGACGTTGTGCATTGGCAGAGTATTGAGCCTGGCGCGTATGTGCAACTTTCCGTGCAAGACAGTGGCTCAGGAATGAAGCCCGAGCACTTGGAGCGTGCCTTCGAACCATTCTTCTCTACCAAAGGATTCGGAGCGGGGACTGGCCTGGGGTTGAGTTCCGTTCATAGTTTTGTCAAGCAAAGTCGCGGTGACGTGAAGATCGAGAGTTCTCCAGCAGGTACGCGAGTGCGTATGTTATTGCCTCAAGCCCAGTCGACAGAGATTGTGGCGACGACTCCTGAAATTCAGTCAAGCGACGCAGCCCCCATCGATCCATTAGCGAGTAAGCGACTTTTGTTAGTAGAAGACAATGAAGCCGTCGCGCGGAGTATGATGCTTCTACTGGCGCGGCTCAAGCTTCAGGCTACTTGGTCAAGCTCTGGAGACGACGCAGCCATACGACTGCAGCAAGATCCAGTCTTTGACTTCGTCTTATCGGATCTACACATGCCTGGCGCAATGGATGGGGCAGACCTGGCAGCTTGGATTGTTGACAACCATCCTCGTATTGGAGTTGTCCTGATGAGCGGCTACCATGAAATCCCCGAAGAGCGCATTCGAGTCCCCATGCTCAAGAAGCCCTTCCGACTTGAGGAACTCAAGGATCTGCTAGGCAAGGTAGCAACTGCTTCTTCTTAAGCCCCAAGGGCTGGCGCTGTGAAGCACTTTTTTCAACCGCAGGCGCTAGCTTTGATGTTGCACGTTTGGGCCCTTTCGCAACCCGAAGCGTTAGTTTTGAAGTTGCGCTATTTGGATTTAAGGCCGAAGGCCT
>CAYWNG010000445.1:0-5858 GCA_964458685.1 uncultured Pirellulaceae bacterium | reverse complement strand
CTTCAATAAACCATGCAAGTGCACGACCTTGCTCGATCCCGCTCGCTCATGGAGATCGTCGACATTCTGCGTAACAATCGTGACATCGAAGTGCGATTCCAGCTCGGCAAGAATCTGATGACCGCGATTGGGCGATGACTCCAGCGCTCGTTTGCGTCGTTGGTTGTAGAACTCAAGAACCAAAGCTGGATTGCGTTGCCAGCCGCTTGGCGAAGCGACCTCTTCGACGCGATGTCCTTCCCACAATCCATCGATGCCTCGAAACGTTGGAATGCCACTTTCAGCGCTCATTCCAGCGCCGGAAAGTACAACTAGCTTTTGCATGAAGACCTCCTGAGCTGCCTAGACTGCTCGTCGCGCTTAGCCTAGAAATCGCCCGCGACAACGATGTGCAATTTTTCAGGTAGCAAATGTTTTCGCAAGGCGGCGTCCACTTGTTGGCAAGTCAAATTCGCAATGGCAGATTCAAAGGCTGCGTGATAACTCATATCTCGCTTTGCAAACAGAGTTCCCGCGAGCAGGCTGACAACGTTCTCGTCGCTCGTGCGACTGAGTTGTTCGCTTTGTAGGTAGCCAGTTTTGGCGGCCGTGAGTTCGCTTTCGGTAATGCCATCGGTAAGCAATCGATTCAGTTCTTCAGCGATGATCTGGATCAGTCGTTCCTTCTGGTCGGGACTCATGATGGCCGAGATTGAAAAGTTAGCGCGTCGGTCGATCGAATGCGCATGCATGCCCGAACCGACCGAGTATGACAGACCTTCCGTCTTCCGTACGCGATCACCCAATCGCGAAGCCAGTGCGCTGCCGCCTAAGATGTAGTTGCCGATGACTAGCGCTGGGTAATCCTGGTCGTCATCGCGCATTGGAATCTGCATGCCAGCGTAGTAGACTGCGTTGCGTTTATCGGGCGTAACAATCTCTTGGTAGCTTCCAGAAGTTGAAACGAATGCTGGTTGAGCGATTCGTTGGTAGGCTATTGAAGTGTTCCAGCCAGCCAAGTTGTTTTGCATCAGCGATTCGATCTCTCGTCCATCGATATCACCGACTATGGCGATTTCACCGAATTGGCTGCTGAGCATCGCTGAGTGAACTTCGCGAAGCTTGTCGATCGTCAGCCGTTGATATCGCTCAATTCTTTGCTCAAGCGTTGGGATATAGCGGACATCGGAGGGCTGGAATGGCGATATCGCTCGGCGCACAGCGATAGTTGCTAACACATTGGGTTCATGCATCCGCGATTCCGCTGACGCGATTGCTTGTCGGCGCAGGACTTCAAATTCGCTTTCGTCAAGACTCGGGTAGCGAACTATTTCGGAGACTAACTCCATCACTTCGGCCATGCGTGGGCGAGTCGCTTCGATCGATAGGCTCAACAGGCCGGTCGCTCCCGAGGTATCCATATGGGCGCTCAGGTCATCCAGGCGGTCCTGCAACTCTTGATAGTTGAGACCTCGCGTTCCCCGCAGCAGCATCTCGGGAAGAAACTCGGTCGCTTCTACCAAGCCAGCCAGGGCTTGCTCGGTTCCGTAACGCAAATTCAGCTCGACATTAAACACGGCTCCACGCGTCTTCTTGGGCAACAAGACACGTCGTAAACCGCACTGCAACTGGCCTCGTTGAGCAAGTGATTCGATGGCGATGGGATCGGGATCAAACGATTCACCTTCTTGAAGATCTTCGCGTCCCGCGTAGTCCTTTAGCAGAACATTCAAGTCGGGTCGCGCGGGCATTTCGACTCGTTGCGCCGACTCGCTGGGAATGAACAAGCCAAGCGTGCGATTGTTCCTTGTAAAGTACTTGATCGCGGCAGCGGTACAGTCTTCGCAAGTCAGTCGCTCGACATAATCGCGAAACAACAAGTACAGTCGCCAATCACCCTGCGCGGCCCATTCGCTCAAGTCGATGGCGATGACTGTGCTGTTGTTGGCTCGCAGCTTACGGTCTTTGAAGAACTGAGATTTGGCTCGCTTGAGTTCCTCTTCGGTGATCGGGTTCTCCGCGACGCCTTCAACGCATCGAAGCAATGCTTTTTGGGCGGCTTCGATCGAATGGTCGACAGGAACCTGCGCTTCAAACTTGGCGGCACCTGGATCGTGGAGCCCGTAACTTGAGGAGGCTGTGCTTGAGGCCAGCTTGGGAATCACTAGCGATTGATAGAGCCGTCCCGTCGGTTCTGCACCGAAGATGTATGCCAGAATCTCGACTGCGGCAAAGTCATGGTGTGCTCCAGAGGGCACATGATACGAAGTGCAAACATACTGCGTGTTTCCAACGCGTCGGAGCACGACGGTGCGTTCGCCATCCTGAGCTGGTTCGGTGGTGTAGGTCGTATCCAGGGGCTCTTGAGGAACGCTCAGTTTGCCAAAGTAGTCTTCGATCGCCGATAGTGCTTCTTCAGCTTCAAATTTACCGGCCACAACTAACAAGCAATTGTCGGGGCGATAGAACTTGCGATAAAAGGCGCGTAGCTTCTCCACCGGTACGCGTTCGATGTCAGACTGGTTGCCAATCGTGGATCGACCATAGTTGTGCCAATCGTAGGCGACCGACTGCACGCGCTGAGAGAGAATGCGTCGCGAGTTGTTCTCGCCGCGCTCGAATTCATTGCGTACGACGGTCATCTCCGAAGCGAAATCTTCGGCGCTGATCGAGCTGTTTACTAAGCGGTCGGACTCGAGGGCTAGCGCGAAGTGCAGATTCTCGCGGGCTTGTTCGTCTGTGACGGCCGGCAATGTCTCGTAGTAGTTAGTTCGATCCAGCCACGTTGTACCATTGAAGTCAGCTCCCCGAGCGTTCATCAACTCTGGTATGTTGCGATGCGTAGGCGTGCCTTTGAACAGCATGTGCTCGAGCAGGTGCGCCATGCCAGCTTCGCCGTAACCTTCGTGGCGCGAGCCCACGAAGACGGTCAAGTTAACGGTGACTAACGACCGGCTAGCATCGGGAATGAGAAGGACTTGAAGGCCATTGTCCAAGCGATATTCGCTAATGCCTTCGATGGTATGAATTGCTTTCACAAGTTGCCGCGCAAGAAAAGTGAGGAAGTCGATTTCCGGGATAGGGCGTTGCCAAGTTCGATGATGATTTAGTACCGCCGATGGACCAGCGATGAACTAAGCATGGTTTCACTCGAGTTAGGCAGGAATTGGGGACAGCATTTTAGCGAACCGTACCAATTAAACTTGGCCTCCTTGCGACAATTCCGCACCTTCATCGCGACAAATGGTCTCTGGCAGCGGACAAAAGGCCTATTGACAGGCAATTTATGGAAATCTCAGGGAAAATCGCAGGGAAGATAGGGCTGACGTGAGGTTGTCAGAGTGTCCAATGGTCGATAACCTTAAGCTGAAATATCGCCAGTGAAATAGTGATGAATTTGCCTTAGAGCATGGATTCATCGGGCGCATCTTGTGATCGAATAGGAGTTCGTAAAGTGTACGTAGCAGCTTCGACGGATTGTTTTCCCGAATTGCACATGCCGGACGTAGCTGATCAGTTGGCTGATTTGGAATTTGCCACGATTGAGTTATCGCTCCGCGAAAATGGTGGACCGCTGTCCCCCAGCCGCATTGATGAAGAGTTTGATACCGCCCTGAATTTGGCTCGCCGTAGCCATCGTTTGGAGGTCTGTTCCTACGACGTGCATATCGATGCGAAGGGCGAAGAGTACTACAAACAGTTCGACGCGATCTGCCGCTTTGGCAAGGCGACGAAAGTTGTCACGCTGACCGTTCCATCTGCCGAATTGGGAACGCCGTTCAACGAAGAGGTCGAGCACCTGCAAAAGCTGGTCGAAATTGCCGAAGGTGAAGGCGTCCGCGTGGCTATGAAGTCCCACATCGGATGTCTGAGCGAAGATCCCGACACAGTGAAAGTGTTGTGCGACAATGTTAAAGGACTTGGCCTGACGCTTGATCCTAGCCACTATCATTGCGGTCCACATTCACACAAGAATCTGGACAAGATCATGCCCTTCGTTTTCCACACCCATTTGCGTGACTCAAAGAAAAACAAGTTGCAAGTTCGTGTGGGTCAGGGCGAAATTGAATACGGTCGAGTCGTCCAGCAATTGGCTGCGGTCGGATACACACATGCCTTGAGCATCCAGATTCCGCCGATGGCTGACTTGGATCAGCGTAGCGAACTGCGAAAGCTTCGCCTGCTCCTGGAAACATTGCTGTAACACAAGCGACGCTCGTGAAGGATTAAAGAAACTGTGAGTAGCGAAACTGTAAGTCACGAAAGCGCTTTTCGGCCACGATGTCCGACATGCGATATGATGTCGGACCCTGAAAAGGCAGCTAAGTTCTTGCCGTTTTGCAGTTTGCGGTGTCGGATGATCGACTTGGGTCGTTGGCTAAACGAAGAGCATACGTTACCCTGCTCGGCTGGCGAAGATGAAGAGTCCGACAGCCCATCGTCGGGCGGTGTCAAACTGCCTCCCGGTTGGCATGACGAGTAAAAGCCTATCGAGCAAGAGCCTATCAAGTAATTGCATTGCCGACCCGAGTCTAGAGTTTCGTTGAATGCGAGCCATCCATGGAAGAAGTCCCCTTTGAAGATCGTATCGTGCCTCGAGTCGAAATAGACTGGGGACGTTCCTTCTGGTGGTGGTATCCGATCAGCCGCGCGGTGCAACCCGCGATTCGCATGTCGAGCTTGCTGACCAGCGTGTTGGCTGTATTGCTGCTCGAGTTTGGACTTAGTCAAGGCGTCAATCTATTCGGCCCTTCGCGGGAAGTACGAGGCCTTTTCGAAAAGTTCGCCGAGTTTCGAATGTCCAGTCTTTGGACTCAGGCAGCGTATTTTTCTGTACCGTCCCTAAGCGTCGATGACATCGCTTTTGTGACCTTTGCTATTCTCTGGATTGCCCTGATCGCCTCGTTATTTGGTGGAGTGCTTGCGCGAAGAGCGGCCGTTGAGCTTGGACAGCGCACGATCGCTCCCTGGATTCGCTCGATTCAACTCGTCGGGTCGAGAGCGGTCAGTTATCTCTGGGCTGCCGGAATGCACATCGTAGGAGCTGTGGCGCTGGTTGCTCCGATCGCCTTGTTGGGTTGGTTTGCGAAACTGGGTTCCATTCCGGCTGTCATTTCGGGCGTACTTCTGATTGCGGTTTGCTTGCCATTGATTTTTGCCATCGGTCGAATTCTGATGAGTCTGATTTTCTGCTACCCGCTGAGCGTTTGCGCGATTAGCGTAGAGAAAAAGGCCGATGCGTTCGAAGGCTTTAGCCGATCGAATGCTTACCTTTTTCAAAGGCCAGTATTGGCGGTTGTTTGCGTTGCAATGCTTTACGTGTTTGGGGAAATAGGTGCGTACCTGGTCAATTGGACCGTGCAGTTAGGCTGGGGATTAATTCAGCAGACTTACAGTGGGACTAGCGGGAATGCCTATCCGGCAGTTGGTACCTATTTGGGTGCTGGTAATTGGATTGCCAAAAACTTGGTCTTTGCGTTTGGCTTCAGCTATTTCTGGTCTGCTTCAGCCGGCTTGTATCTTGTTCTTCGAAAGTGCGTGGACAACACGGACCTAGATGAGATGGACTTGTTGGAAAGCGAGATCGAGCAAAATCCGCCGAAGATACCAACCACTTCGCAGCCAGCGCCGAAGAGTGCAACCGCAGGTGCTAACGCAGGCAGCAGCGAAGCTGGTGGTGAGCCTGAGAAGAGCGAGCCTAGTGGCGGCGAAAATGGTGCTAGCCCAGAGTAGTGCTAGCCCAGTAGTGTTAGCCCAGAGTTGTTAAGTTTGAAGTTGCGCTATTTGGTTTTAGGGGCGAAGCCCTGCCCGTTTACCTAGCCCAGCCTGAAGGGCTGGGTACCCAATTCGCGAAAAAAACAAAGGGCCAACGGCCCGCC
>CAYWNG010000444.1:0-5863 GCA_964458685.1 uncultured Pirellulaceae bacterium | reverse complement strand
CTGTCGCTCGGCGAAACGCTGAACAAACGGGTCATCGGACAACGCCATGCGCTGGACATGATCGCCAAACGAATCGAAACGTCCCGAGCGAAACTGGACAATCCTAACAAGCCAATCGGCGTGTTCATGCTTGCTGGTCCATCGGGTGTGGGCAAGACAGAGACCGCGCTAGCTTTAGCAGAAGCGCTTTATGGCGGCGAGCAAAATGTAGTAACCATTAACATGAGCGAGTTTCAAGAGGCTCATACGGTTTCGACACTCAAAGGTGCCCCTCCAGGATACGTTGGTTATGGCGAAGGAGGAATTCTGACAGAAGCAGTTCGAAGAAAACCCTATAGTGTTGTTTTGCTCGATGAAGTTGAAAAAGCGCATAGCGATGTCCACGAAATCTTCTTCCAAGTTTTTGACAAAGGCATCATGGAAGATGGCGAAGGCCGGTTGATCGATTTCAAGAACACATTGATCCTACTTACTTCTAACGTGGGTAGCGATCTGATTATGAACTTGTGCAAAGATCCTGACCTGATGCCGTCTCCGGAAGGTATTGCTAAGGCTCTGCGAGAACCACTCCTAAAGGTCTTCCCCGCGGCACTTCTGGGACGTATCGTGACGATTCCCTACTATCCTCTCAGCGATGATATGGTGGCCAACATCTGTCGACTGCAGTTGAGCCGAATTGAGAAACGCATCCAGTTGAACCACAAGATTCCATTTGAGTATTCAGACGAGGTGATCAAGACCATCGTCCAACGTTGCTCAGAACTGGAAAGCGGTGGCCGCATGATCGATGCTATCCTAACCAATACGCTGTTACCAGCCATCAGTCGCGAAATGCTAACTCGCTTGATGAATGGAAGTAAAATTGGTCGAGTTCGAGTCGATATCGATCAAGGTGATTTCGCCTACGACTTCGACTAAAGGCACACATGCAACGTGGCACTCGGTGGAGGTTCATCGAGTGCCATCACGCTAAATACTGAGAATGGAAGGTTTCCATGTCATCTGGGTCCACACCATCTTCCGCTAGTGAATCAGGATCAGGTTTTTCCGAATACCTGGATCTGGCTAGAGCTTTTAAGCGCAAGAGAATGCAACATGTGGGTTTGATTTGGAAGAATAGAGAGTGCCTGGTCGTCGTACGCAAGAAAAAGCCATTCAAGTCAAAAATGCTAAAGGGCCTGCGGGGCATGCTGTCCGAAAAGGCCCAACGAGGTTCAAGGCGATCGTTAGGGATGCTGGTGGCTGAATCCAAGTCTTATATTCAGTTCTTGTTTCAGGAGGGGGCCGACTATCCCGCCAAGAGGACCTTGGTTCTAGCCATTAGCAGACAGTTAGGCCTTAAGGTCAAAGTTGAAATTGCAACCTACAAAGACGATCCTCGTGAAGCGTTAGAGTCCCTTAAGAACAAGGGCAAAGGGTAGGCCAACGCACAAGATTGCTTTCGAAAGCGATTTTGTAATTGCGACGTAGTTGCCACAACTTTTTTTCGCTGATCGAGAATATGGTCAGCTAGTTCAACTAGTTCATTCAAGTTTCAAGCATCAGTAGTTGTTCAAGGAATTCACAGTGGAATACCAGGTTCAATTTGGTCGGCTCAACACACGTCCCTCAAGCAAAGGCAACGATCAAAAGTTTCGTATCGCCGTACTTGGGGATTTCTCCGCGCGAGCTAACTCTGGCGAAGTGGAAACTGGGGATGCCTTAGCCAATCGCAAGTTTCTGCGAGCCAATCACGAGAACTTGGATGCACTGCTCGCACGACTAAACGTCCAGTTGCAACTGCCCGCCGGAGCCAGTGGCGCGATGATACCGGTCTCCATTCAATCGATGGATGACTTTCACCCTGACCAACTATACACCAACGTACCTCTATTTGAAAAGCTGCAGAGCCTTAGGCAAAAACTGCTTGATGCAAGCTCATTTGAGAAAGCAGCAGCCGCAGTTCGCAGCTTGGCGAGCGATCCCAATTTGGGAGTGGCCTCGTCATCAACGCGTTCTAACAGCAGTCATATACCGCGCGCGAGAATTGACTCTTTTGCAGATATTCTGAAATCAGATGTACGCTCCTCGGAGCCTGCTGAACTGAAAACACTGCTACGAGACGTTGTTGGGTCACACGTAGTCTCAACCATGACGGGACAGGCCGAATTGGTAGCAGCGGTGGACAAATCACTTTCGGAGTTAATGTCCAAGCTACTGCACCATCCCGACTTTCAATCGCTCGAATCGCTTTGGCGATCACTAGACCTGCTATTGCATCGTGTCGAGCTCGACGAAGGAATTGAAATAGTCGTCTATGACGTACACGCCGCCGAGTTCGCGGCCGATATCGCTGCGCACGAGAACCTAGAACAAACAGGTCTTTATAAGTGGCTTGTCGAAGAACCCGCCATGGATGCCAATCAGGGTCCTTTTTCGCTGATACTGTGTAATTTCCAGTGGGAACTGATCCCACCTCATGCAGATCTACTTGGACGAGTCGCCCAGATCGCAGCGGCAGCGGGAGCCCCATTTGTTTCCAGTATCGACAAATCTACATTGACTAAGGTAGCACCCGAAGAGGTCCATCCGCTAATCACTCAGTCGTGGACTGCACTGCGATCAATGCCGCAAGCCAGTTATCTAGCGCTGGTGACGCCACGGTTTATGTTGCGACATCCTTACGGCAAAAAGTCAGATCCGATCGATTCGTTTGCTTTCGAAGAGTTCACGCCGCAATCGGGTCTCAAAGGTATGTTATGGGGTAATGGAGCATTTCTGATTGGAGTGTCTCTTGCTCAGGCATTTGTCAACGATGGTTTGAAGCAGATGAAATTGGATTCTGTTCTGACAATCGATGACATTCCGTTCTACTACTACAATGATCCGTACGGAGATCAAGTCGCTCTGCCTTGCACTGAACGCAACGTAAATGTGGTCGCAGCCCAGTACGCAACCGCTCAAGGGTTTATTCCTTTGGTTGCCTTAAAGGGGCGACAGGAGGTGCGGATTGGTGGAATGCACTCGATCGACGGCACCCCGATATCCGGCCCTTGGGCACCAAAAGCATTCCAGGCAACGGTTGCCAGCCCAACCGCAACAAGTACTGAAGCCTGGCAGCCGCCACCTGTGACGGAAGAACCTGCTGCGCAACCTGCTCCAGAAGCCGCCGCGGCCGAACAAGACGAATTGGATGCACTGCTGGCCTCTCTCGATGCACCGGCAGCGCCAGCCGAGTCCGCCTCGGCAATCGATCCAGATCTTGAAGCTCTTTTGGCAGACTTATAGCCCATGATTGATGATTTCCAATGAGCTGCTTTTGTAAACAACAACTAAACACGATTCTTGATGCTCTCAAGAGTCTGCCAATGTCGCAGATAGCTGCGCTAGGCAGTCCCGGTAGCTCGCTGAGCTTGAGCGCGAGAATGGCAGCCAATATCAGCGCGGCGCTCAGCGCCAATGCGGCTGCTAGCGCGACTGCATCGGCCAGCGCTTCCATCAGCGCCGCGGCAGTAGCGAGACTGGAAGCCGCTGCGCAACTGCATGCAGCTCTGGGTGGTGGAGTTATGAGTAGCGCAAGTGTCGGTCGGATGTCGGTCTTGATCCAATCGCTCAATGCTGTCGCGGCACCGGTGCTGCAAGAGATTAATGCTCTGCTGGCACCAGTCTTTGATGCACTCATGAAACTGCAACAGCTCGCCAGCTCGCTGGCAAGCATCCAGAGCATGACGGGGCTGAATATGGTCATGCCTAATGTTTCTTTTGTGCCGCCTCCGCTACCGTCGTTCGCTGCCATGGCTGCGGCTGCGGCAAGCATGAATGCGACGGCAAACGCATCAGCCAATGCTTCTGCGAACGTCTCTGCAAACGCGGCTTTGGCCGCCAGCGCTTCAGCGAGCGCTCAAGCCTCAGCAAACGCTGTTATGGCACTTCGACTACAAGGAGCCGCGATGCGGATCGGGTTCCCTCTTCCTGGCAGTATCCAAGGCCTCAACACTGCCTTGGGAATGCTCCCAGCTTTGCCTGCGATCAGTCCACCGGGTGCTGCAATGTCGGTTGTTCAGCAAATGGTTGCAGCTTTGATGAGCGTTCAGAGCGGGCTAGGCGTCAATCCCTTTGCGCCCAACGCGATGGCAATGTTGCAGCCGATCCTTGCCACTATTTCTCAAAACTTAAGTGCTTCGCTGGCGGGCAACGCAACTGCAACAGCCAATATCGCGGGCACCGCCAGTGCCAATGCTACGGCTACTGCTTCGGCCTTGGCTAGTGTCAATGCCAGTGCGATCCTAAACGCTGCAGCTCAAATTCCGTTCTCATCAATTCCAGATTTACAAACCGCCGCTGCATCTATCGGTCTGGGACAGAACCTGGGAATGCTAACAGGCACCAATCCTCTACGAACCACTCCGTGTACGGGTTGCGTTGTACCTCGATGGAAATAACGGGAGGGCGACGCTCCTGCAAAGCCATTGTTTTCCACCTACCGCTCACAAGCAACCCTTGAGTTCCGTAGGTTGCATGTGAATGGAATTGTGGCGGCCGAAAGAAGCTCGGAGAGAGCCTCGCCCTCCCTGTACGCAAATTCCTGATCCGCCTCTATTCGGCATCGCTTTCGCGGGAGCGAATGTCTCCGATCGGTAGTTTGACTCGCATGATCTCAGGATTGCGATTGGAAGTTCTGCCCTGCGCATCAACCAAGTGAATCGAGATCTCACGCTCTACATCGACCACATTATTGGCTTTGGACTGCAATCGATACTGAAGATTGGAGGCAACCATTCGAATCGTCGGTTGATCGACGTTTGAAAGAAAAACGATGGTCAACGATCGCCCTTCGTCTTCAGAACGCACTGTGCCAATCTCGGCAATTTTGCCTCTACTATCGATGATAGAGAGTTTATCGCCATTTAGCGTTAGCTGGCTTGGCGGTAGTTCCAGTGAGATCTGGTCAACGATACCTTCCTGAGGCGTCATGCGGCAATTCAATTGGCAACCACTCAAGCCTCCCGTAAATGGGGTACTGACCACAACATCTGTATCGATCGAGACAAATGTATCCAGTTGGCCACTGATACTCGGCTTTGAGAGACGCAGCGATGGAGGCAGCGGCTGCGAAGGCCAAATCACTGCGTAACCATCTGAACCCGACGAAACAATTTCCTTGCCGCTAGGCGAGAATACCGCGCGGGTTGTTTCGCCCGAATGATAATCGAGTGCAGCCAATTCACCTAAGGATGTGATCACCTCGTTACTCTTGTTCAACGATGTATTTCGCGAAGTCGTAATCCGGTCCATGTCCCAGAGTCGCACTGTGGAGTCCTGGCTGGTCGAGAGAATTCGTAATCCATCGTTGGAAAAGACGACCGACTTGATGGTCGCCGAATGGCCTACCAGTCGAGCCATTTCCCGCATGGCAGGGTAATCCCAGATTCGAATCAGTTTGTCACTTCCTCCACTCGCTATCCGTTTTCCATCAGGGGAAATGCAGATGGCATTGATATCCCCAGCGCGAGTCTCGATCTGTTGCAGCTCTTGTAGCTGGTCCAGTTCGATACGATGAATCGTCCCCGCGCGACTGCCAACGATGATGCAGCTTTCATCGTGAGCTATCGTCAATGCATTCCAAGCATTTTGCTGCGAATTCAAAGACACGCGGCTCTTCCCGGACTCCAAATCCCACACTGTGATGGTTCCGTCGATCGAAGTGGAGACAAGTTCCTGTCTGATCGGACAAAACGCGATGCCTGTGATTTTATTCTTGTGCCCATCCATCAACTTGCGCACTGATTTTTGGCTCTCGGCGTCCCACAAGGTGACAACGCCATCTGCTGCTCCCGATGCAACCAGTTTTCCGTCAGGAGAAAATCGGATCGCTGTTAACGAT
>CAYWNG010000443.1:0-5872 GCA_964458685.1 uncultured Pirellulaceae bacterium | reverse complement strand
CGAGCGGATAGGCCATCGCCTGATCGTAGGCGCGCTTCTGCGCGCGTTCGAAGGCCCGTAGCGAGCTTGTAGCGCGGCCACTTGAGCTCGATCCGACTCTTGGCGATTATAGTTGGCATCCATCAGCGCGAAAGCTCGGCTTACGGCCCGTGAGGCATTGCTGAGGTCGTGCGAAATCTTCAGTTCGGTCTCTTCAAGAACAGCGCGTTCGCGAGCAAGGTTGAGTCGAGCGTTTGTCACTGCGGCTCCAGCTTGTCGAAGTCCAACTGGACGGCTGAATTCGAGCCCCGCATTCCATTCTTGATAGTTTCCTGCGAAAAGATCTTGGTACAGGCTGTTGGTTGAAATAGGAGCATATCCATCAATCAACTTGTCCCCCAGACCACGCGTGCGATACTGAGTCAGCAAGTCCAATGTTGGGCGACGATTGAGTCGAGCAGCAATCATCTCAAGCTCACGTCGCTTGACGTTCCACTTCTGGCGTCGAAGTTCGACACGGTAGGTTAGCGCATCTGACATGGCTGACTGCCAATCGAAGACGACTTGACCTTCCATCGGATCGCTGGTCGGCTTGATCAGCGTACCGTCGTTTGGTGCCATGCCTAATAGGTATCGCAGGCTTTGCTCAGAAGCGTACAAACCAGTTGTTCCGGTAAGAGCCTCTTTGACTTGCACTTCAAAGTTGTAGTATTGGGAACGAGCTTGAGCCTCGGCAGCCGCATCGCCACCCTTGGCACCGACTCGCTCGAGTTCCTTGACACGTTGCCATGTTAGCAACGAGCTATTGCGTGCTGCCACCAGCGATTCAAGGTTGTGATACGCAAAGTATAGATTCCAATATGCCGTCTCCACGTCGTTGATGTAGGTGATGACGTTTGACTCGAAGTCAGCCAAGGAGATGTCGTTGGTAATACGAGCAATCAGAACGCCATTGTAGGCTCCGTTGGTGCCGCCAGGGCCCGCGATTCGATTGTACTGAACACCAGCACCGCGGAGCAAAGGTTGACGGTACTCAAGTTCGATGCTACCAGCATATGAGCTTGGGTAGAAAAGGTTTGGAGTATTGGGCAACGTGTAGTTGATTACGTGACGTGCAGCAAAGCTTGCACCGGTTGCGGTCCTCTTGGTAATCGCGTAGTTGAAGTCCGCGGCATCCTGCACGAACGACAGTCTTTGGAATATTAGGACGAGCGGATTCGTTGGATCGACGTTGTTCGGACGGTTATCATGTCGGAAGAACAAACTGCTAGTAACCTGCGCATCGAAGGCCGACAAAGCTCCCTCGACACCGGTCAGCGGGTTCGACTCAGCGATTGCTGGGTTAAACTTAGTGCCCGTTCCAGCCGCACTTTGAACCACACTAGCATTCAGCGATCGAAGAATATCGCCGTTGCTAAGCGCGATATTGATTGCGTCGGCCAGAAGCAGATCGCGGCTCGGAAGATCGGCCGGATTCTCTAAGCGAAACGGCTCGGGCGATTGGACGACTTCTGTCTTCAACACCGATGCAACATTCGGATACTCGATTTGAGTCGCAACGGTTTGATAATAGCTTGGTGCTGACTGCCAACTGTCTCGCAGGCGGAATGGCCGATTGGGATTGCAGCCTCCGGAAAGCACTGCCGCCGTGCTGAGTAGGTACGCTAACTTTTTGAATCGACTCATTCGCATCTGATCACCCTCGCTGTGAGAAGCCCTACAGTCGAGTATCGGAGTGGGTGCGATTGCAAATCGATTATCCGTTACTAGCGGAACAGCAATCATTTATGCTAGCAACGGTATTTGTGGAATGATCGGTAGAGTTTGACAAAAGCGGATAATCATCTTCACCGTTTCTTAATCCGCCATAGATCGCATTTCACGTAGACCTGTTCCGATTATTCCGGTCGAAGCAAATGGAGTGGTCCCCGAACATCTTGCGGCGACCCATTTCAAGTATTTCGCCGTGCAACCAGAGTGAGGCGACCTATGTTTTGCTAGTTGCTTGATGATCCAGGTCTATTCGACCATTCAATCTTCAGATGCACCTGCGAGAGAAATCCTATAGGTTTAACCATGTCTGCCGAAGCCGAAACACCATCACCACCAAAAAAGTCGATGATGCCGAAGCTGATGATCGGAGGCTTCATCTCGCTAATTGTGCTTGTCGAGTCCATGATTTTCTTTCTCATGGTTCCAAGCGCGGATGATGTGGCGGCGCTTGCCGAGCAACGCTTGAGAGAGCGACTTGAAGAGAAGATGAAGGCTCACGACGAAGAGGTCGTGGACGATTCGCACTCCATCGAAGAATTTTCACTCGGCGATTTCAGTCTGAATTTCACCCCTGGTGGCACCGAGTCCAACTACCGTATCGAGTTCGGTTTGTTTGGAACGGTCAAAAAGAAAGACCTCTCCAAGGTGGAGGAGCTTTTCAAGAAACGTGAGGGGCGATTCCAAAACCGACTGATGTTGGAGATTCGCAATGCTACTATTGATGAACTGACCGAATCCCAGTTGGGCTTGATCCAAAGACGCATTCTTGCGACAACTAACGAAATCCTCGAAGAGCCGATTATCTTGGGGGTTGGATTCAAGCACTATCAAGTATTCGAAGAATAGTTTGCTGAATCATTCGTGACGCGCTGGTTGCAAGGAGGCGGCCTGTATGTCTACTGATTCTAATTCTACGAACAAGTCAGCCGCTGAGGCTGCATCAAGCAACGTGGCAGACAAAGCTTCGCAACTTCTGCAGGAGGCAGAGCAAGCGCTCAATGCTTTGGATACGCCACAAGCCGCTCCGTTCCATCTGGAAGACTTGATAGGAAGCGAAGGTCCACCTGAGAAGTGTTCGATCGATCTGCTACGAGACGTAGATCTTGACCTCAAGATTGAACTCGGTAGAACGCATATGCTCTTGGAGGATGTGTTGAAATTACGACGTGGCTCAGTCGTGACGCTTGATAAATTGGCCGGCGATCCAGTGGATCTGTACGCCAATGGGCGATTGGTAGCTCGAGGTGAAATCCTCGTTTTGAACGATAACTTCTGTATTCGCGTTGCTGAACTGGTCGGAACAGACCCGCTGTCCGGTCGGCCCTAACAGCAAACGTCGACAAGGATGTCGATGATGAGACCCAGGAATCTACTCAACTTCATGCTGTACGCATGGGCGCTGACCTGCGCACCTTCGTGGACCGCTGCGCAGTCGCCAGTCTTCCAACCACCCGACGGGGTTCCGTCGCAGCCTCCGCCAGTCTTGAGCGGGCTATCCGATGAACTTTGGAAGACCAGTAGACAAGGCGGTTCGAATAACTCTGGTTACAACTCGCAGACCGCCACGCAACCAGGCAATCAACTGCCAAGTCAACCATCTGGTCAACTGTCTAGTCAACCATCTGGTCAACCATCTGGTCAACCGCAAGCTCAGGCACCTTCCCAGTCCGGCTTGCGACCATCGGCTCCGGCGAGAATCAACTCGTCGGGACAAGCTAATGGTCCTCAGAACAATAACTCGCAGAACTTAATGCAACAAGCCAATAATGGCGCAGCGGTTCAGCACGCCTTCGCAACGCAAACAGGCCCACAGCCATCTCAAGTTGTTCAAGCAAACGCGGAAATCCCTCGGACTCAGTCGCGAACACCACTACAGCCCAAGAGCAAGTCGGATGACGCGGCGAGCACTAAGTCCAGTGGTGGAACGGCAAAGATGCTCGTTTCCATCATCTCTAGCTTAGTCTTGGTGATCGGACTTTTTCTGGGCGTCGCCCTGCTCTATCGCAAATCGATTTCAACCACGCTTGGCAAAGGCTTACCTAAGAATGTCGTTCAAGTGCTCGGCAAAACGACGATCGCTCCACGCCAGCAACTTGTCTTGGTGCGATTCGGATCAAAACTAGTTCTCGTAAGCATGTTGCAAGGCGAAGCAAGAACGTTGAGCGAAATAACTGATCCATTAGAGGTCGACCAATTGGCAGGCTTCTGCGAAAGTGGCCAGTCGGGCAGCATGGCTAGTTCATTCCGCGAGATTCTTGTTCAAGGAGTCAAAGCATGAGCCAGCTACGCCGAATTGACCAAATCACTTCATCAGTGCCTCGATCAGCGATCGCCTTCCTTCTGTGCATTCTACTCACCGCTTTCTCGTCCTCGAGCGCTGTTGCTCAGTCCAGACTTGAGAGCGCGCTTGGTTCATCGTCCAACCGATCGGCTAACAGCTCGGGTAACAGCTCGGGCAACGGCTCGGGCAACGGCTCATCCAGTCAATCATCCAGCATTGGTGCAGGGCGATTGTTCGATCAGGTGACTCAGAACCTACAGCAGAATACTACGGCTCAGCAAGGTTCCGAAGCGAACTTTTTCATGGCTGGTCCTCAGAAGTGGACAAGTCGCGAGGGATTATCCAGCAGTTTACAAATTGTCCTTTTGTTGACAGTGCTCAGTTTGGCTCCAGCAGTTCTGTTGATGACGACCTGTTACGTTCGCATCATCGTGGTCATGGGACTGCTAAAGCAAGCGCTTGGAACCGGTCAGTTGCCGCCCAGTCAAGTAATCACTTCGATATCGCTGTTCATGACGGTCTTTATTATGGCTCCGGTATGGAATCGAGTGTACGAAGATGCGATTGCTCCCTACACGGCCGAAGGATCGACGATGTCGTTGCAGCAGGCTTGGGATGCGGGGTGTGCACCACTGCGTAGCTTCATGAGTCGCCAGATCGACATGGCGGGCAATCATGACGATGTGCACCTGTTCTACTCGTACCATAGTCCCGGAGCGACGCCGCCTCAGCACATGGAAGATGTCCCACTACAAGTACTTCTGCCAGCTTATATGCTCAGCGAGTTGAAGACAGCATTTTTGATGGGATTCCAGATCTTTCTGCCCTTCTTGCTGATCGATCTAGTGGTGGCTTCGGTCACGATCTCCATGGGGATGATGATGTTGCCGCCGGCGATGATCTCGATGCCGTTCAAGTTATTGCTATTCGTCTTGATCGACGGCTGGCATTTGGTCGTCGCGATGTTGTTGCAGAGTTTTGGGACTTACACGTAGTCGCTCGTTCGTTGGAATACAAAGGCTTAGGAATAACATGCAAACTGGTGATGCTGTCGATTTAGTTCGCGCCGCAGTCATGAATGCCATGATCATTGGGGCTCCTTTGTTGGTGGTGGGCATGCTGGTGGGATTGGTTGTCAGTTTGCTTCAGGCGGTGACGCAAGTCCAGGACCAAACGATCAGCGCCGTTCCAAAGATTTTGGCCATGTTGGTTGCCTTGGTTTTCTGTCTGCCCTGGATGGCGGATCGCATGATCGAGTACACCCGAAGTACTTACATCAATATTCCTGAAGTTGTTAACAAGTAGTTCTATTTCGCGCGCTGAGCATTGTGAACTTGGATAATGGACGACTCAATTCTCAACCTGCTCAGCCAACCCTTGTGGGTCTTCTTGACCGCGCTGGCACGAATTAGTCCAGTCTTAATGCTCACGCCTCCGATGACTTCGGCTAGCGTACCGATGCGAGTTCGAGCGGTGCTGGCGATTGCGATCGCGCTCATGTTGACACCGCTCGTTTGGTCTCGAGCGACACCTATCCCGTCAGACTTGATTCACTTGCTGATCGGTATGGCAGGAGAGATGCTGTTGGGATTCCTGCTGGGTAGCATCATGTTGATGACTATCGTCAGCTTACAACTTGCCGGACAATCGATCGGTCACCTGGCTGGTTTTGAAATGGCAACTGCAATGGACCCAAGCTCCAACGAAGATATGCCCGTGGTCTCGAACATGCTTGGGATGCTTGCGACGGCAATTTTGCTATTGATTGGAGGACACCGCGAAATCATGGAGTGCGCTATTGATAGTTTCACTCGCTATCCGGCTGGTGGAGTGTATTTT
>CAYWNG010000442.1:3588-5876 GCA_964458685.1 uncultured Pirellulaceae bacterium | reverse complement strand
GTGACGGCACCACGACTGCAACTGTTATGGCCGAAGCGATCTTCAACGAAGGTCTTAAGTCGGTTGTGGCTGGCGTCAATCCAATTCAAATGAAGACCGGTATGGAGCGAGCAGTCGCTGACATCACCGAAAAGCTTCAAAAGATGTCGATCAAGATTCGCGACAAGAGCGAAATGGCTAACGTTGCTTCGATCGCTGCTAACAACGACCGTGAAATCGGCGAATTGCTGGCTGAAGCGATGGAAAAGGTTGGCAAGGACGGCGTTGTGACCGTCGACGAAGGCAAGAGCTTGCACACCGAGCTTGAGTTTGTTGAAGGTATGCAGTTCGACCGCGGCTACCTGTCGCCATACTTCGTTACTGACTCGACCAGCATGGAAGCAGTACTCGAAGACCCATACATCCTTGTCTTCGAAAAGAAGATCACCAACATCAAGGAATTGGTTCCTTGCTTGGAAGCTGTTGTTCAACAAGGCAAGCCTCTGCTGATCATCGCCGAAGACGTTGAAGGCGAAGCTCTAGCAACGCTGGTTATCAACAAGCTGCGTGGCACACTGAACATCGCTGCTGTTAAGGCTCCTGGCTACGGCGATCGTCGTAAGGCCATGATGGAAGACATCGCCATCCTGACTGGCGGCACAGCAATTTTCGAAGCTCTGGGCGTTAAGCTTGAGTCGGTTACATTGGCTGAACTTGGCCGCGCCAAGAAGGTCATCATCGACAAAGACAACACCACGATTATCGAAGGTGCTGGCAAGAGCTCCGACATCAAGGCTCGTATCGAGCAAATTCGCCGCGAAGTGGAAAACACCACCAGCGATTACGACCGTGAAAAGCTTGACGAGCGTTTGGCGAAGTTGGCCGGTGGCGTTGCCAAGGTCAACGTTGGTGCCGCTACTGAAAGCGAAATGAAGGAAAAGAAGGCTCGCGTTGAAGACGCTTTGTACGCTACACGCGCTGCAGTGGAAGAAGGCGTTCTTCCTGGCGGTGGTGTCGCTCTGCTTCGCGCCAGCAACGGTCTGAAGCCAAGCGAAGAGCTTAGCACTGACGAAGTTGTTGGCTACAACATCATCGTTCGCGCCTGCCGCGCTCCTCTAACCATGATTGCAGACAACGCTGGTAAAGACGGCGGAATCGTTTGCGAGAAGGTTGCTGAAGCCAAGGGCAACAACGGCTACAACGCCCTGACTGACACTTACGAAGATCTAGTTAAGGCTGGCGTGATCGACCCAACTAAGGTCACTCGCACAGCTCTTGCTAACGCAGCCAGCGTTTCCATCCTACTGTTGACCAGCGACGCGCTGATCGCCGAAAAGCCAAAGGCTGACAAGGGCGGCCATAAGGGTCACGGTGGCGACCACGACATGTACTAAGACTCGATAGTCGCAAGACTTTGAGTTTCGAAAAATAGAAAGCCTGCCGAGTGCAACTCGGCAGGCTTTTTTTGTTGAGGTGTTTTGGGCTGGGCGGTGTAGGTTCGAGTAGGTCAAACTCCTGCCGGGTTTGACCACGTTGGACTTGGGCTGACAGGTAGACGTAGAAGACTGGTAAACTTGCTTCGATTAAGTTGTTCGTCTCGGATAGTTCGCTGACATGGCCGAGTCTAGCTTTGCTAAGTAAACTGTGGTCCTTCCCGGCAGGTAAGGACCTACCAAGAAGACGCTACTTTCGCGGGAGCGAAAGGCGACAATCCTGCAGGTAACGAACTACTTTGTGGGCTTACCTAATTCAGTATTGGGTGCGCCAATGGGATACTTCTGACGATTCTTGATCATCTTGCGCTGCAGCGTGCTCGATAGATCGATCTGCAGAACGTTGGCGATGGCCAGTGTGTAGCTGAGCACATCGGCTAGCTCCTCCGCGACTTCGGTTAACTCCAGAGACTCTGGCTGCTGAGCCTGAGCAGTCGTCAACCACTGCGAATGCTCCATCAATTCAGCGGCTTCAATGGCTAGCGACATCGACAAGTTCTTGATGTCGTGGAACTTCTGCCAATCCCTTTCCGCCACGAACTGACCAATGGTCGCTCGGAGTTCTTGAACCGTAGTGTTGGAGTCGTTTCCGGACTCAGGTTGCGTCGTCATAAGAATTCATTACGGAAGAAGGATTGGGCGTCAAAAATGTAGCCACCGCTGCCAAGCGGTGGGCCTTGTGGTGGTGTCTTGCGTAGTGGCTTGGTCGCCCTATGGCAGTGAAGCCAAACCGTATATGCGCCAAGCAGACGGCCTGATGGCAGATGAACGATAAAGCTTCTACTGTCTGGCGTCTGGCGTCCACCGTCTGGCGTC
>CAYWNG010000442.1:0-3488 GCA_964458685.1 uncultured Pirellulaceae bacterium | reverse complement strand
CAGATGAACGATAAAGCTTCTACTGTCTGGCGTCTGGCGTCCACCGTCTGGCGTCCACCGTCTGGCGTCCACCGTCTGGCGTCCACCGTCTGGCGACGGTGGCTACGATTATGGCGACGGTGGCTACGATCATGGCGATCATCTGACCCTCGTCAGAACGCCGGGGCGATGATAAGCTTATAGGCTGCATTGACTTTTGACGACCGACAAACAACTGGATTTCGCCGTTCGAAACGAAGTGAGTAGCACCGCTGGGTCTACCGAACTTCATCCCTGACTGCGAACCAATTCATCGAACTCTAGACATTTCAACTACATTAACTTTGTGAGGTTAACCATGAGTGTTTTAGTTACTCAACCAGCCCCAGACTTCAAAGCTCAGGCTGTCATGCCTGACGGTACTTTCAAGGAAATCACCCTAAGCGGTTACAAAGGCAATTATGTCTTGCTGTTTTTCTATCCGCTGGACTTCACCTTTGTTTGCCCAACTGAGATCATCGCTTTCTCCGATCGCGCTCAAGAGTTTGAAGCTCTGGGAGTTCAGATTCTGGGCGTGAGCGTTGACAGCCACTACTCGCACTTCGCTTGGCGTAACTTGTCGCGCGACCAGGGTGGACTGGGCAACATCAAGTACCCGCTGGTTGCCGACTTGAATAAGCAGATCGCTAAAGACTACGACGTGTTGCTCGGCAACGCCGTAGCACTTCGCGGACTATTCTTGATCGATAAAAATGGCGTCGTTCGTCACCAAGTGGTCAACGACCTTCCCTTGGGTCGAAGCGTTGATGAAGCTTTGCGAATGGTCCAGGCTCTTCAGTTCTTCGAAAAGAATGGTGAAGTCTGTCCAGCCAACTGGAAAGAGGGCGCGCGAACCATCAAGCCAACAGTTCAAGACAGCAAAGAATTCTTCGCCGCAGAATACAAGAGCTAGTAAGCACTTGCTTGAGCGAATGCGAAACTGAAAAACAAAAAGCGTCCGGTGTTTTCACCTGACGCTTTTTTTTTGGATTGTTGGATCGTCCAAACTCAATTGGTGTTAGACCAACGAGTCGAACAACTTGTCTAGAGCTTGCGAGAGCTTCTCGGGAGTCTCGTAGGTTCCATTAGCAATGGCTTCGCGAATCGAGGCCACTTTGTCGGTTCGAATATCACCGCTAGAACCCGATGCTTCCTGTGAGGCCAATATCTGCTGAGCCTCAGGTGAGAAATCGAGTTGGTCTAAGGTCGGAGTTCCGACAGCGGCAGGCTGCGTCGACGTCGGACTCTTTACCGTATTGGTTCGACCAGCTTGTTGGACCGCTCCCACGGATCCTAAACTGTTGATTTGCATGAAAATCGTACTCCCCTGAGAATTAAGTGTAGCTGAGTGTTTATAGGACAGTGGACGTTAAGAGGTCAAGTCCAGTCGGTGGGGCGTCGCGTTCCGTGTCGGAAGAAAAAGAGCCTGTCCATAAGCAGCTTGAGGAGACGTTGCGAATTCGCCAAGTACAACGGTGTTTATCGACACCTGGGGGAAGCATAGTGAGCGATCACCGCCGAATTCCACATATGCTAGCAATACTAGATTTGACGGGGGCGGGTAGGTCAAACTCCTGCCGGGTTTGACCACGCTGGACTTAAGCTGACAGGAAGACGAGCCAGACCGGTAAACTTGCTTCGACCAAAAGTGTTCGTTTCGGTCAGTTCTCGCACATTACCAAGTCAACCTTGGTCCTTCCCGGCAGGTAAGGACCTACCAAACCGCTACTTCAGAAGTCGCAATAACGCGGCTCGCAACTCGCGAACCTTCAGCGGCATGGCTAGCATCATTCGATTGGGCGCAGTTTTCGCGTTGCGAATGATGAACTGCTGCTTTCGGTCGACTAAGAGAATAGCCGGAATGTTTGCAGTGTGCTCGTCAGAAGTGAACTGGTTGTAGGCATCCAAGGCATTAGCACCCAGCTCGGGAGCACTGAATAGCACGCAATGCGCTGGTGGTTCTTCGTCGGGTTGAAAGCGAGCCAACGCGCGACTTGGATCGCTGATCACCAAAACGCGGTAGCCGCGCTTCTTGAGCTTGTCGCGAATCAAGTCTTGAAACTCAATCTTGCTTTCAACCAACATGACCGTTTTGTTAGCGCCTTCGATGGAAGCGTCAGCGATCACTTCGCCGTCATCCGTGACTTCAGTGATCGTCACGTTCTTGGTATCCCCAGCTTCCAGTCGCTGGATCACGATACGAGACTCTTGAACGATTTCGGCAGAATTCTGGTAACGTTTTGTTGGATCAAACTCCATCGCTTTATGAACAATGGAAGCCACGTTATAGGGAATCGTGGGGTCAACTTTGTTGATGTGCGGTACTTCCCTAAATCTGGAAACGTTCAATCGCGCTAGACGGTCGCGAGTTTCTGTCAGCGGAGAGTGACCTGTCAGAATGTGATAGAGCATCGCTCCCCAAAAATACAGATCGCTTCGCGGGTCATCCTTGCGGACACCCGTTCCACGTTCCAGTGCTGCGTAGTCGATCGCACGAGCGCTTGGGCAATCAGCAAGAGCCTCTTCGTTGCTGGTGTCGGCGAGAGCTGCCAATCCAAAGTCCACAAGCTTGGCTCGGCCTTGAGAAGTGACCAGCACGTTGCTGAGCTTCATATCGCGGTGCGTCACGCCTTGCGTTGCTGCGTAGGCTAAACCGTTAGCAACGTCATGCATCAATCGCAATGAAGTCAGCGGCTCGATCTTCTTACGAATCTGAACGAGTTCACGCAGAGTTTGACCTTCGACGAACTCCATCACCATGAACGGATTTCGTGGATCGCTTTCGACTTCGTGAATGGCGACAATGTTCGGGTGACGAAGCTGCAAGCCTACGCGTGCTTCACGAAAGAACTGCTCAACTTGTGCTGGTTCGCCGCGGTGACGTCTTCGCAGTACTTTAACCGCAGCCACACGCCCTGTCTCGCGGTGGACGGATCGATAGACCCGAGCAAACGTACCAGCACCGATCAAATAGAGAATTTTGTATTGGCCATAGAAGTAGCCAGTCCGTTCGCCTTTGAGCACTCGATCCAATTGCAAGTTGGTTACCAACTCGTTACGAAGTAAGGCGGAGACCAGATCTTCACAGTCAACATTGCCCAAGCCCACGTCTGACCAGACGCGTTCCATCGCCAAAGGCTCGACAAGCCCCAGCTCGACGATGCGTTGAGCTAACTGATGTGGCGTGAAATCCATGGTGCGGCAAAACGAGTTATCGAGACGAGACGAACGACGTGCTTACGCGTCGCAAAATTATGTGCATCTGATGATAGTCAGATACTAAGCCAGATTGTGGCAAAACGCAAACCTTTCCGGCTTTTTACTGGCTGGAATCACCAACTCTAAGTGCAAAAACCGAGCAATAAAAAGAGCCGCTTGACGGTGGCGTCGTCAGCGGCTCGTTGGGTGGGTTTGGTGTGGAGAGTCACCATTCCTACCTGTTGCTTTTGGGCCTTCACTTGCGGACCTGC
>CAYWNG010000441.1:0-5879 GCA_964458685.1 uncultured Pirellulaceae bacterium | reverse complement strand
GTCGGTCTGCTTGCGTTGTTGATCCAAGCCTTCAAGCATCGAGGTGTATTCGTTAAGAGCAAACCTCAAATCGGCGTCACTGCTGTTGCTTAGCTGCTCCAAAAGACTCTCTAACGGCAGACCAGCCGACTGACCCTCCAAGGCGGCAGTGCACTCCGCAATTTCCAATCGCAGTTGTTCGGCACGCTGGACCAACTCCGCAATTGTCGAGACACCAGTCATATCGCTGGACCCCGAAGCCGCGAATAGCGAAGCTAGACGTTCATCCAATGTAGCTCGTTGTTCGCTGAGCTCGGCGACCCGTCGCGTTCGATGCTCAATCGTGGCTTGCAAGCGAATCCGCTCAGCGCGTTGATCTCGAATCGTCTTGACCTCTTGGAACCATCCGCGAACAATCGATTCTGCGTTGACGTTCGGCGAGATTTCACATTCCAACTGCCGCGCCAACTTGCGTGATTGACTCTCAAAACTCTCGATTTGAGTCTTCAAGCTTGCCAGCGTCGTTGCCGACTTGCGCACAATTTCGTCTTCCCGGCGAAGATGTTCAATCGTATCGACCAATTGCACCACCTGCTCCAGTGCCCACGGCTGGGAAACTGGCACTGTTGCAAACCACCGCTGGTAGCGGGCCAAGATAGCCTGTCGTTTTCGCTCAAGCTCTTCCACTTCAGAACTCAAGCTCTCGATCTGTTGCTGAGCAGCCCGCAGTCGCTGCGCGTCGCGAACGACATCGCGTTGAGCGTTCTGCCAATCGGTCAAGCGTGTCAACAAAACGCTCACCGGCGTATCATCGCGCAAGCCGTGAGGCCATAGATCGATCAACGAGACACGAATTTGCCGAACGACGCCGCGAGCAATATGCAAGTCGCGTCGTGACGCGGCAATTCGACTTTGATGTTCTCGCCATCGTTGGTAGTCACTTAACCACTGCGACATTCGCTCGGGCGATTGCGGCGTAATTCCCATCGGCGACCAAAGCTCGGCCCAATCATAACGCCACTGCTGCAACTGCTGTTCGACGTTTTCCAGTTCGCCATGCTGCTTTTGTTGACTCTCACGCATGCGAAGAATCTGCTTTTGCCCAGCCTGAAACAAGGCCACCGCTTCGGCTGATTCCATCAACGTTTGTTGAAGCTGATCCGATTGAATCGATAACTGACGCAAAACGGCAAGTCGCTCAGACTGAATTTCAGCAGTCAAACTAGCCGCAATCAATGGCTGAGTTAAGTCGTCTTCCCACATCTCGAATTGGCTCTCTCGCATGCGACGGTTTTCGTCGAGCTGAGCTAAGATCTTCTGAACTGAAGACTGATCGACATTGGCAAACTGATTCTCTAACGATTCAATCTCCCGATCGATCTTCGCGATCTCTTGTTGTAACTGTTTCTGTCGATTGACCAACTGTAGCCGAACTTCGGCAGCCTGTTGCACTAAGTCAATCGTGGGAAGATTCCAATCCATTTGCAAGCCGCGACTTGCGCAGGCGGACAACTGCTGTTCAATTGCCGTCAACGCCTGACTATTCTGAAGCTCAGTAAGCTGATCAACAGCGCGCGAGTGATTCAGCTCGGAAGCCTCGAGTTCCTTCACTCGATAGGTCAATTCATCCAAGTTGCTAGGCAGTTGCTCCTGATCTTCTCCAGGCTGCAAAGCGGCTAACGAACGCTTCGCATGTTCCAGTTTAGCTTTGGTGGCAATCTGTGTATCGGAAATGGAAGACAGCTCGCGGCTCATGCTTTCCAATTCGCGGCGTTGCGGAGGTGTTACGACAAAAGCTCGTAACGCATCATCGACTTCGGACAGATCCAACGTCTCACACAGCCGAGCACAAATCGCTTGCGAATCTTCCAAAGACTCTTGCAGATCCATGGCTCGTTCTCGCGCCGCGGAAATCTCGTCTACTTGATGCCCAAGCTGTTCGATCGAATCCTCGAAGGCGGCCAGCGCCGTCGTGCCTCCCAAACTTTCGTAAGTCAGCCGTTCCTGATCCAACGTTGCGGACTCTTGTTCCAGCGCTCGGATTAACTCTCTGCGTTTCTCCGAGTGATCCGACCAGTTCGCAACAAACTGCATATCGACGCCTTCGGGCAACTGGATGGCCGCCAAGTGCTGCTTGAGCTGCATCAGTCGATGATAGTTTGGCAACATCTCCAGCAATCTTTCGACTGCCGAACGATTCTGGTAGGTCGTCGCATGCTCTTCTCGCAATCGCTCGCTGGCTTGAAGCAGCTCTTGAAGTTGATGTTGCAGCTCCTCGACTTCCGCTGGCAACACCTGCACCTTGGATAACTCGCTGCGAGTACCCTGGATTTCGGCGAGCTTAAGATTGATCGTCGAACGGCTGCCACGAGCTTTGTAGAGATCGCTGAGCGTTGTATTCAAATCGCTTCGCAGCCTTTGAAGCGCATTGATCCCGGCCAGTCCGCCACCAGCAAGAGCTTCGGAGAGTTGCGCGCTTTTGAGCGATTCTTCACCGATTCGTAGTTCGTCGAGTGAAAATCCAAACAGTTGCTCGTAACTGTTGAGATCCAATTTTCCCATCAGTTGAGAAATGGCCAAAGCGTCGATAGTCTTACCATCAAGCAAACCTTCGACATCATCTTGTCTACCTTTTCGCCGCGTGAACTTTAGCTTCCTGCCATCTGACATCCGCGCATGAACCTCGGCTGTCATCGTTTTGCCGGCTGTAAGATAAGGCGTGCGGGAACGAAATCCAAACAGGGCTTGCCGCAAGCCGTTGAGCGCTGTTGTCTTCCCCGATTCGTTGGGACCATAAAGCAAAATCAAATCAGACTTGCCCAAATCCAACGTATGTCGATGGTAGATGCCAAAGTTCTCAAGCTGTACTTGATCTAAATGCATGACAACTAGTTCGCCTCCGAGCTTAACCGACTGAGTACCAGGTCCCGAGCCGACTGAAGCAAGCGCAGTAACTCAACCTCGCGAGCCGTGTCCACAACTAAAGGAGAATTGACCGGCAAAAGCTCTGGGCGACTTTTCTTGAACAACTCTTCCAACGACTCCAGCAATTGGTCGTGCATTCCCTGATCGCCAATCAGCTCTTCGGTTACTTGGCTAAGGTACTTTAGCGGCAGATCTAGCTCGACAGCTAAAGACGATTCAATTGGTCGCGTGTAGAGCTTGACCTTTTCCAACCAGACTTCGCCGAATTCACCGAGTCGATCCGAGAGCGTTTCGGAAAGTTTGTCGAGCGTACCCAGCGTGGTTAATGATCGATGCAACGAAGTCGATCCACTTAAGCGAATTCGCAAGGCTAGCGCGCGTCCATCGGCCTGTTCAATCAAGGGCTCGACCAATGGTTGTAGAAGATCTTCAATCTCACCCAGCGAATCGATCTCTGTCAGATCCAAGTTGACCTCATGCCAACGAAGGCTGTCGCTGGCGACAAAATCTACGCTGGCAAGTTGGTTATCGGCAATCTGAACCAGATGAAAGCCTCTGGGGCCCGACTCGCGAATATGCCTGCCCTGTGTGTTACCACTAAAGCCGATGTAACAACGCGAACTTAGCGAACTGGTCGATCGTTGATGAATGTGACCCAATGCCCAATAGTCGTAGCCTTTACTTTCCAGAGCACTCACTGTCGTCGGCGCGTAAACGTCATGCGCCGAAGAACCAGCCAGCGAAGTATGCAACATGCCTACGTTAAAATATCCAGTCAACGGATTCGGATAAGCGGCAGCCATATCGCTGGTTTCTGCCCGCGCACCGAAGCTTTGGCCATGAATTGCTAAGCCAACCTTATCCAGAATCCGCGTCTCGGGTTGATCGGTGCCCAACATATGCACACCTTCGGACCAGTGAACCACGCGTCGCGCATTACTCTGCGCATCGTGGTTACCGCGAATCAGAATAACGGGAATGTTCGCGCGGCTTAGCCGCTTAAACTGGCTGTCGACCCAAAGTCCAGCGCCAGCGTCCTTTACTGGTCCGTCAAACAGATCACCGGCAATCAACACGGCCGCAACCTGATGTTCCAGCGCCGTTTCGACGATCTTCTCCAGACTTCGGCGACTGGCTTGTTGCAATCGCGCGGCAGCCGATTGATCCAAGCGACGAAGTTGATCTAGCGGACTATCCAAGTGAACATCCGCGGCATGAATGAACTTAGTGCAAGATGTCATGATTCACTGCCCTCTTGGCTAGATTGACGAACCGTAGGCTGGCGTTGTGTCGGTGGCCAGGTTGCCAGCATCCTAGGCGCCGTGACCGATGGTCGATCCAAGCGTACAAGGTCGTCGGTTGAAAGCATCAGCAAGTGCGTTGCCACTTGTTGACGAGGAATCTGCAATTGTTGCGCGACAACTTGGGCGTACATTTCCATTTGTGGTCGATGGTGTTCGACTCGATCATCCAACCAAAGAAGTGTCATCTTGGGATCAAACGCATCGACTTTGTAGTCAAAAATCTCAGCGGCATAGGGACGATCGTTCTTGTAGAGAACTGCTACTCGATCAATCACACCTTCGATCATCTTCTCGTCGACCATGGCGTTGATAACTCGCTCGTTATCTAGCTCGACACGATCAGGAACATGCCCCAGCACTTCATGGCTGTAGCGCGACAGCGAAAGCGCAGCACGGACACTTCTGAGAGTGAGCATCGAAAGAAAATCTTCGATCACATCGTTCAGCGAGAGATGTCGAAGTTCTTCGGGGGAAAGTCGCGCTATAGCAATTCGGCGCAGAGCTTCGCGGTCCTCCTCGAAGTCATCCAGCCACTTCACATGCTCGAACAGCGAATGAATCAATGTGCCGTACGCAGTTTGGACAGAATGGCTAATGGAAAATGCATCGGCAAGCAGCACGACTTCGGCCTCTTGCGATGATTGGCCGTGCGATGCTTGACTCGGAGCAGTAATACGCATGCCACGCGTAGGAGCTGTTTCCATATCGCTCCTGAGCCGAATCAACAACGATTGTTTCGATGAAGCTGTATCGAGCTCCTCGTGCGAGTCTGACGATTGCTCAATCGATGCTTTGCTGTACTTTTCATACCAACGCGAGTCACCAAGACTGAGTATCTCAGCCTCAGCTTGTGCGATCAGCGATTTCGTTGATGCATCGGCCAGCGTTGAATGCAGGAGTGAACTGTAGTCTTGACGATGATTCTTGCCCGATGGAGTCGTGATCATGTACAAAGCGCAGCGAGCACGCGTCATCGCGACGTACAAGACGCAAAGTGTTTCGAAAAGACTGCTGGCCTTATTAGCGTCGAATGCTCGCTGCCAGTTTTCGGGCAACATCGATTGCAACGCACTATTCATGTAACGCAACACGCCGTTGGGTGGCAAGCAAGGATCTTCGCGCCGAGTGACCAGCAGAGTCGCCGACTTGGTTAGATCGCTGTCCAACTCGGGGAGAAAGACCGCGTCGTATTCCAGTCCCTTACTACCGTGAATCGTCAGCACTTTGACCTGTGCCTCAGTAGGCATCGCCACACGTTCGCGCTGAACCGACTCTTCAAACTCACGAAGCCGTCCTCCAGTTGCCTCAAACGCATGCGCACTGCGGATCAACTGCTGAAGTCGCTGTTGATCCCACCACGAAAGTTCGTCAGCCAGATTGTCGGCTAACCATTCAACAGTCCGGCCAAGCCCCTTTCGCGAAACGAGTTCGCGGAACCAGTTACTCAGCAGTGCATTTGAATTGCGGACTTCCACTGGAATTGCGAAAGCCAGCGGAGATGTCCGTAAATGATGCGCACAGATACCATCACCGGGATGATCCGCTAAGTGTACCAAGGAGAGAATCAGCTCGACGGCTGCCGAATCGGTTAATGGATTTCCGCCACCTTGGCTCGCGGACACCCCTCGATCTCGCAGCAAAGCGATCATGCGAGAAACGTCAGCGTTGGTT
>CAYWNG010000440.1:0-5884 GCA_964458685.1 uncultured Pirellulaceae bacterium | reverse complement strand
TCGTCAGAGCGTTACGCAATAGTTACATTGTTTAACAGCAAGTCAGAGGCGGCTGTTCAGCATCGAAGGCAATTTGTTTAACGGTGTTTAACGGCAAGCCGCAGGCGACTGCGCTTCAGCTTAGACGCTTAGCCAGACGTTGATCAATCGCCGATTGCAGATGTGTGTGTTACGAACCAGCATAGATCTTCGCTTCGTCAAGTTGCGCAGTCGCCTTCGGCTTGCCGGTAAACGAAGTAGCCCCCTGAATCAACGCAATGAGCAGTCCTGGCCTCGCTCTACTTGTTCATTTCAACTTCGACAAGTGTATCTGCTTCGCCGGTTTCTTTGTCGAAGCTACCTGCGAAGAACTCGCAAAGGGCGTGCACTCCCAAGAACGAACGACGACGAACGGTGGCCAAGTTGCGGTAGAAGACGTATTGCTCGTCTCCAATTTGGGCTCGATAGGCAACCGCTTGATCACGTCCAACAATCTTCAGATCTTCAGCGACCGTTAGATGCCGCCAAGTGTATGGAGACTTGCTGTGACGATTGCAAAGGCTGAATAGCACAGGGGAATACAATCGTCGCAGACCTGAGCAACTGTTGCTCACTGCAATCGAATTTCCCTTGGCAGTAAATGTTCCAGTCGACAATGCTGTCTTCCATTCAGGCAAATACAGCGGCAGCGCCAGCGACTCGACCTTGTCACTACTCAAGCGACCTTCGGTGTTCTTACCTTCAACCTTCATCTGTACTTGATTGGCGAGGTGGATCTGTGAGTTCATCGTCCAGTTCCCATCTTTGTCGCACAACAGCGCATCGGCGGCTAGCAACAATCGATGGTCGCGCATGAAGACGATCTGTCGTTGCAGCTTGGCATGCTCGCCAAACTTGGCTTCGACTTCTAGATAGTCGACATCGTCATCGGTGTACCAGCACAGTTGTTCCCAGCCAGCCAATTGCAGTTGCGATTGTCCATCCAATTCAACACCAGCGGTCCATTCTCCGCTGAGTACAGGAACGCCTTTAGAACCTGTTGCTTCCAGCAAGATCGTCGCTTCGGAAAAGTCGACAGCAACTCGTGGTCCGCGATGCTGCCAGCCTCGCAACATCACTGCGCAACTCGCATCCTCGTCGTGCCCGGTTGCCTTGGGCAGCCGCGAGTCACAACGAACCTTGGCTTCGGAGCGTCGGCCATCCACCAATCCCGAGAGCACCAACGCGTGATTGATGGCCTTGGAAACAGACGCTTGTTTGCAAA
Organism: uncultured Pirellulaceae bacterium; assembly: GCA_964458685.1. Taxonomy (GTDB): domain Bacteria; phylum Planctomycetota; class Planctomycetia; order Pirellulales; family Pirellulaceae; genus Aureliella. The sequence continues at coordinate 4,641 of CAYWNG010000440.1, read as the reverse complement.
GTGCGTTCCACATCGGCTTAGCAGCGCTAGCATCTTGGCCTTTGGCAAGCAGTTGAGTTCCATCTTCGCGAGCCCAACGAGCCGCGTGACCCAGCAAAGTTGTCAACGACTTCTTTTGAGGCGGATACCACTTTCTCAATCCCAAGTGGTCCGCAATGATTCGACTACGGAACACACTGGCAAGGCAGGCTCGAAGATAAGTTGCGCCATGAGCTAACCAAGCACCAATGTGATCTTCGCTGTTCTCGAGGTACTCAGCCAAATCATCCATCGCGCGACTTGCATTGGTCTGTGCAACGGAACGAGTCGTGGCGGTTAGCAATCCAAACAGCAGCGGCAGTTCGCAGTGGAAGACTAGATTGCTCAACAAACAGTCTTCTTGCTGTTGCTGATACTCGGCCGCGCGATTCACAACGGCTTCCATCCAAGGCCCGAGCCAATCGGCATCGCTTCGACGAGCGTGTTCGGGCAATTGCCAAATGGTAGCGACGATACCTAGGGCCGCATGCGGGTATGCATCAGCCTCGTCGAGCCATTTTCGAACGCGAGTCTCCAGCGGCTCATGCATCAATGCGCTGACTTCGGAGATTCGGTCTTTTTCATCGTCAGACTTCGTAGGAACATAGTCGGCTAACGTCCGAGCGCTGAAGCCCGCTCGGACCAGCACTTCGGCTTGTTCCAGGATCAAGGTCGAGAACAAAAAGCTGGCTTCCGCATCACAATTCTTGGGCCAATTGACGGCGGCCAACGAGTGTTCAAAGGCCGAAGCCCAAACATCTTGTGGTTGTGCCAACGTTACTGAGAGTTGCTTTTGTAGATTAAAGCCCTTGCGAACTTTACCAGACCGCTTTCCCTTCGAGGATTTGCTTTGTTTTGTGGTCTGTTCCGAGTCAATCCAGTCCATTCTGACCGCTTCGCTTTCGTCTATCTCAAAAAATGAATTACTTACAATCCGCCCAGCCCTGCTGTCAAGCAAAGCCTGCACGGTAGTTGCGATTTGAATTGGGGCCGCAATTGGGTGTATCGCAATTCGGTTTCCACCAATTCAACTAGTTCGATACAATGACCGAAGTCGAGCTATTTTCGTTACGGTCTCGAAAGTGTCAAACTCGCCAACTTTGTGGCTACGAATTTAATCGGAGATTCTCCAAAATGGTCGCCTCGCATTGCAAGCAACGCCTTTTTCTACTGACACTTTTGATTTTTAGCTGCTTCCCAGGCATCGCAAGAAGCCAATGGGACGGGCGTGAGGAACTGCTGGCCGCTGTGGAAAAAACGTTCGGCAACCCTCCGGACACTGCTGTTCGTCTCACTCCCAAAGAACGGGTCTGGGTCGATCGGAAGAAGAATCGGCTGATTGTAGACGGGTATATCGCGCTGCAAGAGGGCCAGTTGGAACTATTCGCCTGCCCTGCATTCACCAAGGAGCACGAATCGGTTGTCGCCGTATTCGCAAGAGCCATCACAGTCCACGCTGGTCTGTTGGCAGTCGGAGCGGAAACAGGTAAACCCGCGAAATGGGAGCCCGAGTACTCGCCGCCAACCGGCAGCGAAATCCAGATACAAGCCTATTGGAAAGATGCTGAAGGCAAGCCGCAAAACATCGACGCTCGGAAATGGGTTCGCGATTTGAGCGGCAAAGATAAACACCTCGAGCCCAATTGGGTCTTTGCTGGCAGCGGCTTTTGGGAAGATCCTGAAACAAAGCAGAAGTCTTACAACGCCGAGTCCGGTGACTTGATCTGCGTTTCCAACTTTTCAACCGCCGCGCTGGATATCCCCGTAAAAAGCACGCAAGCCAACGCTGGCCTTTTGTTTGTCGCCTACACTGCCAACATTCCCAAGCAAGGCACCCCCGTTCGGCTCGTGCTTCAAGTACTCAATCCCAAAGCCGACAAGAAAGATGCTGCAGGTGATGGAAAGGCAGATCCTTCAAAACCAGGGGAAGCCAAACCAGCAGAAACTAAACCAGCGGAGACTAAGCCAGCGGAGACTAAGCCGACAGAGGTGAAGCCCACAGACGACAAACCCACGAGTGACAAGCCGGCTGACGACAAGCCGGCTGGCGAAAAGAAGTCCGATACAAGACAATCGTAGTCTTCCCTTCGTTCGCGGTTAGCGGCGCTGGCTTAGCGAGTCGATAACACTAAGCTCCACCATTGCAAACATTTAGTCATTGAGTTTCTCAGGAATAGCAAACAAGACTCGAACCTGGTGATAGCGTTGCTTAAGAAACTTAACTTCTTGCGGAGTAAAGTCTGCAGCATGGATGGAGAGAATTGCCCGAGTAGGGCCCTTACTGTACAAACCCTGAGCAGTGAACTTGGTATTGGTGAAAGAGAAATTGGCAGGATTTAGTTTTCTGATTGCCGGCAGACATTGGTCCGTTAGCCCCTCTCCTTCCAAGTGTAGATGTTCGAGCGTCCAATCCAAATCCGCCCAACGAATGATCTCGCGATCAGTGATCGACGCACTTATCACTGCCAATGACGTAGGGCGATTTGACCAGTGCATTAAGAACTCGCCACGTATATTGTCATCGAATATTCCAAACAACTGGCGGCTGAAAACGGGCGAGATCGCAGCAAGCTGCTCTTCCGAAAAACCTCCAGGTAGCAAATGAATGTCGACTCCCGCACTGATAGTGCTTTCTAGGCCGGCGACAGTCATTTGAGTTCCTTTGCCAACAGTTAGCGATCTTATCGCGCCGGCCGCGACCAATTGAGCTGCGGTCGCGTCATCTAGTGGGACATCGATAGCTTTCAAGTAGAGTTTATTGCCTTTACGATTCTTCGGATCCAACGCCGCGACGGTGATCGGGTTTCTGGCTAGGTTCAGCGAAGTGACATTGGCATTTTCCCAAATGGCTTGGACTCCAGAATCTGTTAGCTGATTGTCCGCCAGATCCCATCCGACAATCGAAGGTTGATAGATCTGCTGGAACTGATCATCGGTAAGTTGCAGGCCTTGCAGATACAACCCGTTTAAAGAGGATTTCTTTGCAACGAACCTTGCCAAACCTTCTGCGGTGACTCGCGTGCGAGAGAGGTTAAGGAACGCGAGGTTGTCAACGGATTCTAGGTGTTCAAAAACCTCATCGCCAACTTGTGTATCGGACAGGTCAATCGACCTTAGCTGCGGCCAAGTCTGTAGCATGGCCAAGTCTTGATCTCTGACATCACTATTGTTCAACGAAAGGCTGAAGAGCTCCTTGCACTCCAATATCTCTTTGGGAATGTGCTCTCGCAACAAACTCTTCAGGGCAACCCCAAGGACTCTTTGATTCGTTCCGCTGATGGCTTCGCCTCGTCCTGCCATGCTTCGCGCTAAATTGACAAATTTCGAATCTTGATCATCCATGCGGCGTTGCCGATGCGCAAGAATCAAGGATGTCACTATTGCAAAGGCGATGAAGACAGCCGTCCAAATTCTGGACATCCAGCGATCTCGCCCGGCATGATCGACCAGTAATTCCTCGCTGGTTGTTGTATACGATTGCCAACGAAATCCGCTGGCGCGAAGGGAAATCAGCCCAAGGAGGTAGATTGATAATGCGGTTAGGAAAACAATGGCTACCTCGCCGAACGTCACAAGTGCAGTAAGAGTCCATTGGGTGAGCAGCACATTAAACAGCACGCAAAGGAACAGTATTCCAAACCCAGCCATGGCGGCTGTAACCGGCCAATGCCACCATTTTTGCTTAGCTACAAATGCCCAATGCGCAGAGGGAAGAACAACAATCACACTCATGGCAACACAAATAGCCATCAAGCCTGGGAGAAAGACCGCTAGGCTGGAAATTCCGAATGAAAAGACCTCCATAGGGACCCGGAGAAAGAAAAGTAAGCAAGCAGCAACCGTAGTCCATTGCAGTAGCGTTTCTAGACTGAACGGAGGTTTAGCAACCGCGTTCGACAGAGACAAATATCGCTTCGTTTTCAATCTCGCAAGGGATATGGGTGTTACCAATGCGAGGACCAATATTGGCAGATTGAAGGCGTAGTAGGCCGGTTCCATCATGTCGGTAAAAGTTGATACCTGCCTAAATCTGAAGTACTCACCCAGAATTGTGAATGTGAAAACAGATGCAGAGAGAATTGAAGAGATGGCCAAGCCGCGAATTAGACAGCGCCCGCAAAAACCACCAATCACAGCCAACGTCGGCAAGCCACCACAACTTAGGCCAAACATTAAGGCAGCTCCGATGCGCTGGTGCCCTGCCATTTCGAGAATCATGGACAGACTGAACGCAATCGCCAAACATAGCACAACGAATAAAGCGATTGGCAAGACTCGTAGCAGGCCGCGTTGGTTGCTCGCCTGCGAGCCGCAGACCTCTGAACTAACCGCACCACAGACTTGATCGCTTAGGTCGAATTCACCGTCGGGCATTCGGTCGTTCATCGTGCAATCAGCCTTCCAATTTTGTTCCAGTTGCGCAAAAGTAATGAAACAAGTCTCAAATCGCCCGTCGAAATTGGCATGTTTCGGCCATCGTCTTGAAATGCTCGACTAGTTTACGGGCAAGCCAAGCGTTATGGAGTCGCACCCCGACTTCGATATTCCTCTTGTAGCCGGCTTCGGTGAAGTTTGCGGACGAGACAAATACATCAATCGTCAACAACGACGCACTTAGCGTGT
>CAYWNG010000439.1:270-5894 GCA_964458685.1 uncultured Pirellulaceae bacterium | reverse complement strand
ACTAGATTGATTGCTACGGATCAATCTGCTTGAGAAGGTTGAACATCAGCGACATCGGTTCAATCGGTTTGCCTTTGGTGGAAGTAAGATCCCAGGCCTTGATCCAACGAGTTTCGCCCTTGGTCATGCTGAAGTCGCTGACCAAGCGTTTTTCGAGATCAGGCAGGTGAGCAGCTCCGTAGAAGATGCCGATGCGTTGCTTACCCTGTGCAAGCTGCTTTTGCAGACCTTTGATCGCTTCAGAATTGCGATCGATTACTAAGAGTTGATTGAGCGATCCACCAAGGGCCTCATCCAACGAGCCAGTCGAGACAAACTGCTGGGCCATCATCAGCTTGGCCTTGTGAGGATTCTCTAGCAGTTCCATTAATCCCATATCGCTGCTCATCAGCGGGTTATCCTGAGGATTCTGAGCCGCCTTATTTTGCTGACGCATCACATCGACCATCGTAGAGAGAGCTATTGTTAGTGCCGTGTCGCCTCGCTCTTCCATCTTCTTGGCAATCTGCGTCGGAGTCATATCCGCGCGCACAAAATGTTTTTTGCTGTAGTCAACTTTCTCGAGTTGTGATTCCATTCCCAAGAAGGTCTTCAGCGACTTCTGCAAAAACGAAATTGGATTGGACGATTCTTGCTGAGCCTTCGCGCTAACGACCGTTCCCTCGGGAGCGACTAACTCGTACAGCAGCACATCGTATTGGTCAAAAAGACGATTCAGTTCCCGGTAATACGAGGCTTCGCCAATATGCACCGCGCCGATCAGATCGACCTGAGCGCCTTGGGAACCCGCCTTGTACGAGACGACGGCAGTGTCGAGCGACTGAGGCTTGCCATCTTCGGACTTTTCGATACGAATGAAATCTTTAGTCTTCGAAGACGTGACTTCCTTCTTCGCCACAGTCGAAGTTTCTTGTGCAGTGGCCGGCAGTGCAATCATGAAGGCCAGCAATAACGAGCAACAGTTTTGTCGCATGGGAACGCTCACAATAAGATTGGATACTGCTTGATTCGACTCAGTCCACATCATACACGGGATCGATCGACATTCTCTGAGAGATCCTGCCACTCATTGCCGCCCTTCGCCCGTGTCGGACGGCAATGAGCTTTGGCAGAACTTGCGTTCCACCCATTTTCTAGCAACTCGACAACCACCGAAAAATCAATTGAAAACTCAGCAAATCGCCAGAATCAGACTATTCGCTGGGAAGCCACCAATCTTTCCCAATCCCAGAAGAATCTTGGATTTTTCGTAGCTAGGTAGGTTCTTATCTGCCGGGGTCGGGTAGGTTCTTATCTGCCGGAAAGAACCAGCGTAGACCATCCAATACTAGAACACCCTGCCCCAACAACAAACTCGCTAGAAGCAAATGTTGATCGTCATAAGTTCGTAATGAGAGTTCGGCTCGTAGCTGAGTCTTGCTTGGTCAAACCCGGCAGGAGTTTGACCTACCCGAACCAGCGGTGACGGTCGGGTAGGTTCTTATCTGCCGGAAAGAACCGGTGTAGACCATCCAATGCTTGAACACCCTGCTCCAACAAAAAACTCGCTCGAAGCAAATGGAGTTCGTCATAAGTTCGTAATGAGAGTTTGGCTCGTAGCTCAGTCTAACTCGGTCAAACCCGGCAGGAATTTGACCTACCCGAACCAGCAGTGATGGTCGGGTAAGTTCTTATCTGCCGGAAAGAACCGGTTTAGACCATCCAACACGTGAACACCCTACCTCAACAAAAAACTCGCTCGAAGCAAATGTAGTTCGTCATGAGAGTTCTTGCCGGTAACGCAGTTCTCACTTACTCTCAGGTGGTGTTGTCGCGTTTGATTCAGTCGGCGCCGCCGGCTCGACTGGGCTCAGAATATCGTCCGACTTAAGTATCCCGTCCTTACGCAACCCTGGAGGCAATGTCGTTGGTGTGGTCGCCGGTGTGGTCGTTGGTGCCTTCGCAGGTGTCGCACCGGCAGCCTTGTTTTCAACCGCTTCGGCCATATCGGTTAGCGCAACTTTCGTATACGCCTCGGCAAGCTTCTTTCTTGTGCCGGGACGATCGTTGTTGATTTGCAAAGCTGCTTCAAAGGCTCGAATGGCCACCACATAGTCCTTGCACATCACCAGGATCTCGCCGTAGGTGTCATACATTTCAGCATCGGGCTTGGAGATTGAAAGCGCATACTCCATCATTCGCCGAGCCTTCTGTAGTTCCTCCGGTCGCTCTCGAGCGATACACAGTGCCAGGTTATTAAGAATGATAGGGTTGTTGGGGGCTAGTCCCTGCGCAATTTCCAAGTGAACTAATGCTTTAGCTAGTTCGTTCTTTTTCAAATGCCCGATGGCTACTAGCAGGTGAGTCACCGCGGTGGCTTTACCTGCAGCCAGTTGCTCACGCAGGTAGTTGGAAAGCGCTTCGCCGGAGTCGCCTGCCTCCTCTTGTAAGTTGATAATTTCGGCGACCTTTTCGATAACCAAAGGGTTGCCAGGATCTACCTTCATTGCCCGATCTAGGAATTCCATTCGAACAGGACTGGTAGCGTTGTTCTTGACCGCCTGTTCGTAAGCTAACATGTAGGAATTGGAAAGCAATCTTCGAAGCTGAATACTCGAAGGATACAATTTCAGCCCGTCTTGAGAAAGTCTGCTCGCTTCTTCGAGTTCTTCGGATAGTAGCCTGAGCGAAACAACTTCGACAAAGTCGAGTTCAGTTCCTTTCCCTGCAGCAATGCGCTCCAGGCGCGGTGCAAGGATCTCCGACTTGACGGCTTCGAAGACAACGTTGTTATCGAATTGCTTCGCCAACGCGGCTTGCTTGATCTTCAGTCTGGAATCTCGCCGGCCAGCTTCGCTTAATACAACCATAGCCTGATCGACCTGATTCTCTTTCGTCAAAGCATCGGCGTAGGTGCTCATCAATGCCGGCGATACACCGGGCCATTGCCGTGCCTGAGCGAGGTCCTCCAGCAAAGTAAGCAAAGTTTCCCGATCGCGAATTCCCAACGATTGAATCCGGTCCGCTGCTAACCATGCGTGTGCCGGCGCAAAGCCCTTCTCTGTGGTCGGAGCAATTCTTCGCATCAACTGCCGAGCTTGGGCCATCCGCCCTTGAGCCGCAAATACGGTTCCAATCAAGTAGGTAGCACGGGTGTTCGATGCATCCAATTGCATCACCTTCAGGAGCAACATCGATGCCAGCGGTGTAAGCTCCTCTCTGCTCATCAATGTGCTTGAAACTTGATTTTCATTCGCGTTGTCACCCTCTAACTCCTCCACCTCATCGCTTCGTTTTTCGGACTTGATTAATGCCGACTTGCTGATCGAATCCTTTTCAATCGCAGACCAATACTGCTGAAGAATCTGATCGTTTCCTAACCATCGGAGGTACATCGAGCAGCCCGCGAAGTAAAGAACGGCCCCGAGCACTGGAGCAGTCAACAAACAGTAGCCCCATCGCCGTGTGTAGAGCCACGAGAGGAAAAGCTCTGCAGTTCCAAATACGAGCGCTTTGGGTGAAAGCAGCAAATACCCAAGATCGATCCAAAATTGGTAGGGAGAAATCATGGAGAGCTTCTTATTGTATTGCCTGTACGATATTGGGCGAAAGTTGATCCGCCGGAAGGGACGTTCTAAACTGCTTGCGAATTGCTTCGAAGAACTCTTGCAGTTGTTCAAGTTGTTGCAACTGTAAGGCGTTGCCAGACTCGCAACTCACACGGATCTCGTAGAGTCTTGAAGGTCTAGCCTTGCTGACCCCTTGAAGCTTATCTAGGAGCGGCCAAGAATCCGGCTTAACGGAGTCGAGCAGTGTAGGAGTAAGATCTTCGTTGAGGCAGCACTGGAGAACATAAATCTCACCTCCAAAAGCATTCGTCTGGCGGCCATCATACCACGGCCACTCATCGCTTTCTTTGAGAGTAACGGTGCTAGTCATCGCAGTCGATGTTTGCGAGAGAAGCGGTGGCGACCAGGCAGCGTGAGGCGCGGTAAGGTCAACTTGAACTGCGAAGCCTTGCCATTGGTAAATCCAACGTGCATTAAGCACTCCGGTCGCGGATTTGGCCTCGGGGTTTAGCGGCCCCAACTGGAACGCAGACTGACGAAAGGCTCCTTGATCCATTGGCAACAGCATCGCCGAAACCTGTTTTTCGAACGGCTCCAAGCGCAGATGTTGTGGTTCCGTCGGCCATTGAACGATGCCGCCTCGAATCACAGCGAAGGATGTTGGAAGTAGGGAGACTAGGCAAAGGACGGCCAAAATGTAAACAGTTAATCTGCTAGTAATCTCTTTCTGCCAATCAATCGTGTACCAAGATAATCGCCACTTTTCAAGCTTATCGCGAATTACCTTTAGCTCCTCATCGTCTTCAACATCCCCGCCTTGGTGTGCCCGAGGCCAAGACAAAAAGTTGTTTGCTGCTGCAAATACGGTGAAATGTTCTGGATGAGTAGACGGAATTGGGGCGATGATCCATCTCAGCGGTTGATCCAACAATGCGATAAGTACAAACACCAATGCAAACGACACGATACCAATTAAGTAGTGTGTGGTACCGGGAAGAGTCCAGTTCTGTTGATACTCGATCAATCCGTAGCAAACAGCATAGATCGCTGCGCTGCGAGCCAGAACTAGAACAACCATCGAGCATAGGACTAGCAACACATTGTGCAACAAACTGCGAGACCAAAGCCAACACCAAAGCACGGTAGTGCAGATCACGGCATAAAGCCCAAGCTTGGCGCTGGTGGCGCTGGTAACACTAAAGCTACCAAACTCAAGTGAAAGAACCATACCGTCCAAGTGATGCAGAATGCCGTGAGCTTCTAAACTCGACGACACCAAGCCGGCGGCCAACTCATAAAGCCATCCATCAAGGTTTTGATAGACCGTATCCAACGGGATCGTTATCAGCATGAGACATCCCCAGCCGACCGTTTCATGCCAGCGTCGCTGACTGCAACGTCCCAATCCCCACGCGACCAAGAATAGGCTCGTAGCAAGCTGCCCCCAGTTGAAGGACCAAGTCAGCAGACCATAACCTAAAGCAACAGCAGCAAGTGCATAGAGAAGAATTGCAGCCCACATCCGAGCCGCATGACGAGTGACGTGGCCTCGAGCCCGCACGGCAACAATCGCAGCAACGATCAACCAAAAGATCAAGCCGACCTTAGTCTGAGCAGCGTTCCAAAGCTGAATCCCTTGACCGATCATGAGCGGCAAGCAGGCTATTGCTGGGATTATACCCACGCAAATATCCCAAGCCCCCAACGGCTTTGTCGGCAAGAATTCGGGATGAGAAACTGCAGCAGCAGCTTGGTTTGACATTGGTAGCATGCCCTAAGAGAAACAAATCAGCTCCGTAGAGAGTATACCCCAACACTACTAATTTTGTAGCCAACAACACGAAGCAAAGCTGATTCTCCTGAACGCTCCTGCACTGGACCCTCCTACGAAGTGTTCCGAGTTCTAAGAACGCTGAGGTAGGAGGGTCGAGCGTCAGCGAGGGGAGGTTCTTCAGTTCCAAGCCATCTCTCAGAAAACCTTCTCCACAATCATCACCAACTCAATGATCACCAGGACTTCAATCCCCGATGGCCCGCCCCGCACTTCGCCCGGCCGGTTCGCGCATGCCTGCGCTG
>CAYWNG010000439.1:0-260 GCA_964458685.1 uncultured Pirellulaceae bacterium | reverse complement strand
CCGCAAGAACTCGCCTCGGGCTCGACTGGAAGGGGTCGATCACTTGCGCATCCAGCAATGTGCTTAACGACGACCTCACCTCTCTCCGAAAACAAAAACAGCCAGCGATTACTCGCTGGCTGTTTCAGTTATCTTCAAATTGTCCGCTGTCTAGCTGCGACGGCGTCGATAAAGCCCCATTCCAAATCCAACCAAACCTACCAACGCAAGCGAGGACGGCTCAGGAACGGCAGTAATGGTAAATTGCCCAGCAAAACCGC
>CAYWNG010000438.1:574-5895 GCA_964458685.1 uncultured Pirellulaceae bacterium | reverse complement strand
ATCCCACGGTAACTCATCCTTCGATTGGATCGGTCTTGTGCTATGCGAGCCCTAGCAATTTGGAGATCCCGCGACATATCTCAATTCTTAGTGGCCAATGGCCCGGCAAGGCTGGCTATCTTGGACCAGCGTATGATGCTTTCAAGACCAACGATCCAGCCAATCCCATCCCAAACTTGACCACGCGCGTCGAGAAAGAGGAGTTTGACCGCCGAATCGAAATCCTCAACACTCTAGAAGCCGAGTTCCAGCGTGGGCGATTCGCCTCTCTGGACCGCGATCGGACTCAGCATCAATCAGCGACTGAGCGGGCCACGCAAATGATGAGCAGTAGTCAGTTGGCTGCCTTTGATGTGAAGCAAGAGAGTCAATCTAAGCGCGACAGCTTTGGCGATACCGAATTTGGCCGCGGATGTTTGGCGGCTATCCGACTTCTAGAAACCGGCGTGCGTTGTGTAGAAGTTGAAATCGGCGGCTGGGATACGCACATCAACAACCATCAGTTCCAATCCGATCGAGCCAAGATATTGGATAAAGCTCTAGCGGCCACCCTTGCAGAACTCGCCGACCGAGAGATGCTAGACAACACCGTCGTCATGTGTGGTGGAGAGTTTGGTCGAACACCGAGGATCAACCCCGCGAGCGGTCGAGATCACTGGCCTCATGGTTTCAGCATGCTGCTCGCCGGCGGCGCGTTTCGCAAAGGCCATGTGCATGGCAGCACGAATGCCAATCCCGACAGTGAAATGTTGGATGGCCTGAAGACTCCTGATCCCGAACAACTGACAGAGAAGAGCGTAACCATCGCTGATCTTCACGCCACCGTTCTCACCGCATTGGGCGTCAATCACAAAGACACTCACATGACACCGATCGGTCGCCCGCTTGCTTGGAGCGACGGAAATGTTGTCGAAGAGCTTCTAGAGAAAGCGTAGACCCGCTTCGCCGGCGTCCCGCTCTATAGACTTTGCGGACGAGACGTCCGCGCACCGGTGCGCGGGCGTCTCGCCCGCACAGGGACGCCCGCACCGAAGTTAACTACACACGCGAACCGTTAAGAGACAAACTTGCGGCTTCTGAGCAGCTCGACAACCTTCTCTACACACTCCTCGATCGACATCTGCTCTGTATTCAATACTAGATCGGGCGACGCGGGAGCTTCGTAAGTTGTCCCTGCTCCTGGCAATCGAGGCATCTGACCTTTTTCGGCGCTCTGATAGTGACCGCGTGGATCACGCTGCTGACATACGTCAACAGGCGCGTCGACATGGATCACAAGGAATCGTTCACGACCAACTAGCTCGGCAGCCTTTTCACGAACTGCGGCACTTGGCGCGATCAACGATGCCAAGCAGATGAAGCCGTTTTCGTTGAGCAGTCGAGCGACATGAGCACAACGGCGAAGGTTCTCGGAACGATCTTCAGGCGTGTAGCCTAAATCGCGGCTCAACCCGCGTCGCAAGTCTTCCCCGTCCAGAACAACGGACAAGCGTCCACTATCGAAGAGTGCTCGTTCGACACCTCGAGCGATCGTCGATTTGCCACTACCGCTCATGCCAGTAAACAGCAAGGTAACGGGAGCTTGTCCCATTCGCGCACGACGCTCGTCGGTTGTGATCGTTCGAACAGAGCTCTCACTCGTCTCGCTGCTAGATTCTTCGATCTCCCAAGGAGCAAGTGTCTGTTTGCGATCGGCTTCACGTGATGTAATCATGCCCGCACCAACGGTAATGTTGGAGAGGCGATCAATAATGATGAACGCGCCGGTCGTTCGATTACGACGATAAGCGTCATAATAGATCGGTTGACTCACAACGATGGTACACCGGCCAATTTCGTTGAGTTGCAGATCTGGAGCTGGCGAACGGTGCAGCGTATTCACGTCGACTCGATAACGCAAAGATTCAATCTGGCCAGGAATAGTCTGCGTCGTATGCTTGATCAGATAACTCTTGCCAGGGATCATCGCTTCCTGGCTCATCCACACAATCATCGCGTCAAAGCTATTGCTGACCCTCGGCAAGTTTCCGGGGCGAACGATCATATCGCCGCGACTGCAGTCGATCTCGGTTTCGAGCGTTAACGTTACCGATTGTGGCGTGAAGGCCTCGTCGGGCTTTCCGTCCTGAACCACAATCTCCTTCACGCGGCTCGTTTGTCGCGAAGGCAAGACCATGATCTCGTCGCCTTTGCGCACGATGCCCGAAGCGATTGTTCCGCAAAAGCCGCGGAAGTCCAAGTTCGGTCGATTGACGTATTGGACCGGGAATCGAAAGTCTTCGAAATTGCGATCCGAACCGATGTAGACAGTTTCGAGGAAGTTCATCAACGTACTTCCCTGATACCACGGCATGCTTGGACTCGGTTCAACCACGTTGTCGCCGTTCAGCGCCGAGATCGGAATGAAGTGCAAGTCGGGAAGGTCCAGTCGCGCAGCAAAGTCGCGATACGAGTCGCAGATCTCTTCGAATCGTTCTTGGCTGAAGTCCACCAAGTCCATCTTATTGATGGTGACGACCACGTGCCGAATGCCCAGCAATGAAACGATAAAGCTGTGACGACGCGTTTGAGTCAACATGCCATAACGCGCGTCGATAAGAATGATCGCCAAGTCGGCTGTCGATGCGCCGGTTGCCATATTGCGAGTGTATTGCTCGTGGCCAGGCGTGTCGGCAATGATAAACTTACGCTTGGCAGTCGAAAAATAGCGATAAGCAACATCGATGGTAATGCCTTGTTCGCGTTCAGCCTTTAGGCCATCAGTTACCAGAGCTGGGTCGAACTTCCCGCCTGTTGTACCATGGACCTTCGATTCCGATTCCAACTGTGCAATATGGTCTTCGTACAACATCTTCGAATCGAAAAGCAAGCGACCGATCAGGGTACTCTTGCCGTCGTCCACGCTGCCACAAGTAATGAATCGAAGCAACTGCTTTCGCTCATGCTGTGCCAAGTATTCGTTAATGTCCGTCGCAATCAGGTCGCTTTGGTGGCTCATTTTTGTGGAGGCTTAATCGAGACTTAGGGTACTTGTGTGTGTTGATATACTTGTGATCTGTCGCTAAAGGACGAATCAAACTAGTGCAACTGAGTATTGAACGCGTTGTATGGCTTCGCGGCGAGACTTCCAGACCGCGAGCCTGTTAAGCTGCTCGATCTTCGACTATCGAGGCGGCTTAGAAATAGCCTTGCTTCTTTTTCTCTTCCATCCCAGCTCCACCAGCATCTTTGTCGATCATTCGACCTTGTCGCTCGCTGGTCTTGGTGAGCAGCATCTCTTGAATGATCTGAGGCAGTGTTGTTGCGTTGGATTCAACGGCTCCGGTCAACGGATAACAACCCAACGTACGGAAGCGGACCATGCGCTTCTCCAGCTTTTCGCCTGGGCGCAAGGTCAATCGATCGTCATCCTTCATGATCAGGGTTCCACCACGTTCAACAACCTCGCGCTCCGCAGCGAAGTAAAGTGGAACCAAAGGAATTTTCTCCAAGTGGATGTATTGCCAGACATCCAACTCGGTCCAGTTGCTAAGCGGAAATACGCGAATACTCTCGCCTGGATTGACCTTGCTGTTGTACAGATTCCAAAGCTCTGGCCGTTGGTTCTTGGGGTCCCAGCGGTGAAACTTGTCGCGGAACGAGAAAACCCGTTCCTTGGCTCGCGACTTCTCTTCATCGCGACGAGCACCGCCGAACGCCGCATCGAACTTGTACTTGTTCAAGGCCTGCTTGAGACTTTCAGTCTTCATGACATGGGTGTGTTTGTCACTTTGCTCAGCCGGGTCCAAGCCCAACTTCAAACCCTCTTCGTTAATATGCACAAGCAGTTCAACACCCAATTGCTTACGAACATAGTTTTCGCGGAAAGCAATCATCTCGCGAAACTTCCAAGTCGTATCCACGTGTAAGAACGGGAATGGCGGCTTGTCGGGATAAAAGGCTTTGAGAGTCAAGTGAGTCATCACCGCCGAGTCTTTGCCGATCGAATAGAGCATGACCGGGTTCGAGAATTCGGCAGCCACTTCGCGAATGATATGGATGCTCTCGGCTTCCAACAACTTGAGGTGCGTCAATGAGTAAGATGTCATAGTGCGTCAATCAGGATTGGATTGGGGAACTTTGAGCGGAGAGTATAGCTACGACCTGCGGGGCCGATAACACCAGTTTACGTAATCCCTAAACTGCTAGTTCAGTGCGGTAGTTTGGCTAAACTACTGAGCCGATCGAACTAACCCGGCCGCTTGCGACTTAGGCTAATGATGCTGCTCTCCGACTGAGTTTCTGGCATGGAGTAGGACTCAAGACAACGCAGTTCGATTCCATTCATCAGCCCCAAATGCCGCGCTTCACCACGCTCTTGAACCCATCTGGGGCCTTTGATTGCTAGTAATTTGTCGAAGTGAATCCAATGTTCGCTGACCCATCTAAGTAGTTGGGCAATACTGCCTGTAGCCCGCGTTACCAGCGAGTGGTATCGATAATCCTCCAACACCAGTTGAACTCGTTGCGAGTACACGTCGACGGGCAGTTTTAGCTTGGCGACCATTTCTTGGACTACACCTGCTTTTTTCGCGATGCTGTCGCAGACGCTGACTTGTAGATCGGGACGCAGGATCGCCAGAAGTAATCCAGGGACGCCGCCTCCAGTTCCAACATCCAAGACGTCTTCGTCGGCTGGAATATGAGCCGCCAGCTTGACCGTGTCTAGCAGATCACGACGTACAAAAAGATCGTAGGTGGTATGTCGCGTCAAGTTAATTTTTTCGTTCCACTCCCAAAGCAAATGGCAGTAGCCTTCTAAAGGCGCAATCGATGACTCGGGAAGGTCCAAGCCGTACTTGGCGGCCGCTTCTTGGAGCGTTGAACTGGATTGAAGTTCGTCGGGGGGAGTTTCGTTCACTTGTGCTAATTCAAAAATGCTTAATGGTTCCGAATCCGCTAAAGGCGGCGATGTAGAGAATTTAGCCGCATTGCAATGTTTTTCCCACTCCAAACGAACTGGACTGCGGGGCAAGTTTTGACGCTTGTAACGAGAGATCGCTATTTGAGGACCAATAAGTCCCATATTACTAGCTCTCTAAGGGGGGCATGCGGGAATTACTTGACCACTTTTTGAAAATCTTTTTGGCATCAGGGCCCTTTTCGACATAGGTTTCACATTAAGCACTGTAGCGAACCCACCTGCTTGGCTGACTTGCTCCATCTGTTTGCCAATCCCGGGACTGCCAGAGCTTAATGAGAACTATCAACATGTCCAATCTAGCAATCCAACGAACTCGAAAGCTTACGCGACTGCGTGGCCGAGCGGCTAATCGAGCGGC
>CAYWNG010000438.1:0-564 GCA_964458685.1 uncultured Pirellulaceae bacterium | reverse complement strand
TTTGCCGTCATGCTTCCAGTCATGATCCTGCTCGTCTTCGGCGCGATCGAGATGGCAAATGGGATCTTCCTTAAGCAGGCGATATCGGTGGCTGCCTATGAAGGCGCGCGTGCAGGTTCGCGATCTGGAGGCACCGAAGCTGAAGTGAGAAGTCGCATCAGTGAGGTTCTGACCAGTAGAGGAATCAAGAATCAGACTGTCACCATTTCACCAAGCCTAACCGCCATTACACGCGGCACCAGAGTCATTGTCACTGTAAGTGTTCCACCTTCAGAATTGGGAACGGCAGTACCGTTAGCTTTCTTGAAGACAAAGACCTTTACGAGATCCGTCTCGATGGTCCGTCAGTAATTGCACATCTTAGAAACTACGCATCTTAGAACTGTTTCAATTGGTAGGTACCAGCATGTTAATCGCAAGTAACCGAATCGCCCCCATGGCTTCCATGATGAATCGTCGACGCAAGGGAGCTGCGGCAATCTTGATCGTCAGCATGATGATGGTCTTCGTCGCCGTGGCTGCCGTGACGGTGGACTATGCGTACATGCAACTGGTGCGATCCGA
>CAYWNG010000437.1:0-5915 GCA_964458685.1 uncultured Pirellulaceae bacterium | reverse complement strand
GTCGCAAGAATAGTTCTAGGCGGAAATAAAGCTAAGCATCTTGGGCTAAACTGGCGGCCAGTGCTAGCATTGAATTGCAGGTAGTAACATCCACGGCATAACGGACTGCTCCAGTTGCGTCAAACTGCCGATTTGAAGTATAGAGAACTTTGTGCGCCTTTAATGCGCGAAGAGCTCGGAATTCAACAAGCTGGCCAGCTTTCACTTAAGTGGCTTCAATCCATAAGCGAGTCAAGGATGATTCGGGTACGACAACTAGGCTACGTTCTAACAACTTCTGGCATCCTGCTGATCGCCCAACTAGGCTGCCGCGGCTATCAGTACGGCCATCTGATTAAGAACAATCAAGCCGATATGGTTGGAAGTCACACGGCCGGTTCTGAAGTCTACAACCCGCTGGTCGAAGAGGCCGTAACGCGACTATTGGGCTCGTGCGATCCGCTACCTACTTCGGCGCTTGAGCCCAACGGAATGGAGCAGACTCGCAAAATCTGTTTTGTTGGTGTCGAGAACAAGAGTGCTGAAGAGCTGTCGGACTTCAAAGATCAGATCTATCAAATGATCGATGCGCAGATCAATCGTTCAGGCCACTTCGAAGCCGTCAGTCGACGGATGGTCGATGCAGCTTTGATCGAAACTCGCTTGCGTCCTGATTCTCTGTTGGTGCCAAGCAATATGCAACTGTTCACATCGGTGCTACAGCGACAAGGCCAACCCATCGACTACCTGTTGTATGCAACGTTGACTAGTGGAACCACCGAACGCAACTCGTCCAGCCAGCGCAACTATATGTTGACGCTGGAAATCGTCGATACTCGTTCGGGTTCCTACAAGAAGGAACAAGCCGAGATTCGCAAGGGCTATCACAAGAGTCCCTTGGGCAAGCTGGCGAACTACAGCTTGTGGCCTAAAGCAGGTCGCTAAAATCGCAATTACGAGCCCCCAACTAGTATCTTAGCCTACGGCGATTATGGTACACATTTGCAGCGAGTCGTGAACGTGCAGCGGAACTTCTCCAAGCTCATGTTTCGATCCACGACTGCACGCAAAGTCGCCGCAATTACGTTGATTGCGATATTGGCGATTGTGTCCGCAGCTCAGACGGGTTGCAGCACGCACACCAAACGACTGCAGGGACCGCGTCACGATTTCTTTAGCAACGATCTTCCCGCGGCGCATACCAGCTTGGCCAAGCTTAGCAAGAAGCGGCAGGACCATTCCGTTGCCGAACTGGACTTGGCCATTGTCGACCTCTTTCGCGGCGATCCGATTTCCGCTGAACGACGCTTGCGTGAAGTTCGCGCTGAGTGGGAAGAGCTAGAACAGAAGTCGTTAGTCGAGCAAACCAGTTCCTACCTCACCGACGATTCGGCTCGGAGATACTCTGGCGAAGTCTATGAAAAGATGCTCATCGGCGTCTTTCTTACGCTCAGCAGCCTAATGAACGATGGAATCGATGCTGAGAGCTACACCTTGCAAACGTTGAACGAGCAACAGGAGATTGTGGCTCAGTTCAATGAGAAACGGGATGAGCCGCTTTCCGATCTGTTTGGAATTCCGCCTGTCGTACCGTACATGCGGGGCGTGATGCGCGAGGCGACCTTCCATGACAATGACGACGCTCTGCGAATGTATCAGCTCACCTCCGCGATGTTGCCCGAACATCCGCAATTGTTAGCCGACATGCAACGTGCTCAAACTGGCAATCACAGTCGTCCAGGCAATGGCGTGGTGTACGTAATCGCCTTAGTTGGTCGCGGGCCCTATAAGGTCGAGACCACCGCTCCAGTCACTCAGGCTGTTTTGTTGCAAGCCGATCAAATCGTCTCCATGATCGGTGACTATAGCGTTCCACCCACACTAGCTCCGATCAAGATTCCTGCGATGTCCTGCCCGCCTAAGCAGTTTGATCTCATTGGCTTGGAGGTTAATGGCCAACCCGCTACGACAACGCTACCGATGACTGACCTGGAGCGAATCGCGGCTGAAACTCATGAGGCTCAGTTGCCTTCGATCATGGCTCGCACCGTAGCGCGACGCGTTATCAAGAAGGGCACGATCTACGCGGCGAAGAGCCAAATGAACGCTGGTAATCTCAGCTCCATTGCTCTTGATGTGGCTGGCGTAGCTTGGGAAGCGACTGAAACGGCAGACACGCGCTGCTGGGGATTGTTGCCTCGGGAAATTCAGATCGCTCGACTGGAACTGCCCGCTGGACAGCATCGCATAGCCTTAGAACCGATCACGTCTGGCCGACCCTGTGGTCCCAAGACTTTTTGCAATGTAGATGTTCAAAACGCCAGAAACACTTTCGTGATGGGTTTCTGGCCAGACAAACAGCCCGTCGGACAAATCGTCATTAGCAAGTAACATCAGGATCGCTCCAGCCCGCCGCATTGAACTCGACTCTCGACAAGTGCCTTAGTTCCATCAACTATTGCAAAACGACTCTATATTGATCGATGAGCCTTTGCGACAAGTCCGCTGAAATCGGTTATGGCTTGCGAACTCCGACGCTCAACAGTAGGTTGGCCCACAACGCTTGATCGGCGGTTTGAATCGTAAGCACGTGATCGCCAGACTCAACGGCACTATAAAAGTCCCACTTCTTAATCGGAACGAGTTCGCGATTCGAACCCGATTCTTTGAGTATCTTACGGTATTCGTGCCAAACCGGTGGGTCCTCTTTCTGTGCGTACTCGTCGGTCTCATCGATACCCATTGTGTTGAAAACATCGATGGGTACCTCGGCTAAGATTGCTCGCAACACTTGAGCCACAGTCGGAATGCCGGGCGACAACTGCAAGCAGACCAGTTCAGCTTTGGGACCAATCTTCGATGCGGCGGGATAGTTTCCGTCAGCGATCAAAATCTTGGAGTGATGGCCAGCTCGCGCACAAGCTCGAAGAATATCGGGATGAAGAAGTGTAGTCTTTAGCATGATTACTTACCCTTGGGATCGAGATTCGCGTTGATTTCATCCGCAGTCACCGAGGACTGAACTCCGCCTTCGGGTACATCGACTTTGGCAAGCCAATAGAACGAGTTCAGGATCACTTTGCGGAAGTTGTCGTTGGACCAGTTGTCGTGAAAGTGCCCACCGGTAAAGCCCATTCCGCGACCACCATCGGGTCGCTCAACTGTCCACATCATCGTTTCAGAACGCCCTTTATTCTTCTGGATGTGGCCGTAAGGGCCTTTGGGATAAACGTAGGGACCATCTCGCGTCTCGTCGCTGGGCTTGGCGACAAGGATCGGCACGAACTTCATGCCCTCAACGTTGGCAGGCTCGTTGCCTGCGATGTCGTTAACGAAACGCATGTTGAAGTACCATTCGTCCTTGACCTTAAACGGCTTGACGCCTCGAGTGATCGGATGGTCGGGGAAGCTATCGAAACTTGGTTCCCAAATCGGATTGCAGGAAAGTTCGTGTTCATAGTGGCCACCGATCCATCGCTTCAATTCCTTACCTGCCTGTTCAGGAACGACTTCGACTCCATAGTGCATGAAGCCTAAGCCAACGCCTTTCGCAGCCCATTGGTCGATAAGCTTCAAGCGACGTCCTTCTTCTTTGACAACTTCGTGACCGCGTCCGCCATCCATGAAGAAGACAACCGCTGCAGCGTCTTGAAAAAGAGCTTCATCTTGCGGCCAACCATTCAGTGAGAACTCTGCGCGTAATGCCGAACCCTTTAGGCATTCGTACAACAATCGCACACCAGCATTGAACTCGTGCATGCGAGGTGGGTGCGAAGGCTTGCCAGCGACGATAACGATCTTCGCCGTCTGAGCTTGTTGAGCTTGTGTTGTGGAGATGCTAAACATGGCGATGAGCATTGTCATCGCTAAGCAGTTGAGTCTTTTCATAGTTCGATTCTAGGTGGGATTTCTAGTTCTTCGGGGTGTTTGGTGTGTCGTTGCGGAGGATAATCGTAGCCACCGCTGCCAAGCGGTGGGGGCTTCAAGTTACTCAATCCACCGTCTGGCGACGGTGGCTACAGTTGCGGCGAATAATCGTAGCCACCGCTGCCAAGCGGTGGGGGACTTCAAGTTACTCAATCCACCGTCTGGCGACGGTGGCTACGATGATCGCGACGGAGACTACGATGATTATAGCCAACACGCGACAAAGGTGGCCACTTACTAACGTCCTCACTGTTTTTCCAGGCTGTGGTTGGCTTGCTTACGAAATCCCGTAAGGCGGATTGTACTTTGATCGTCAATTTCGATCAGGCTATAACCGCTACTTTCTGGGCCAGCACCTTCAACCATGGCTTGCAGTGTGCAATAGTGAATGCCTTGAATATCGTTCAGCTCGTTCTTATGGCTGTGTCCCTGAAACACAGCCAGCACATTGCCTGAGCTTTCCAAGATCTTGCGGACTTCGCCACAATTCTTGACACCGTGATCGTTGCTTACGTCCAATCGCTGGTGCGTGAAGACGATGGTTGGCTTAGCCGCTTCCTTCAAATCGCTTTTAAGCCACTCCAACTCCTCTGGCGGAATGTTAGTGTCGGTCCATTCGAAGTTCTTGCGTTGGTAAGGCTGGTAATCGCTTCGATAACAACAATCCAAGGCCACAAAGTGATAGCCTCCACGGTCAAACGAATGATACGACTTGGGCTGCTCGACCGCATCCAGAAACTCTTGCTTAGTCAGTGTATCAACGCAGTGATTGCCAAGGACATAGTGCCGGTCTTTGCAAATCGCCGCAAATGTTTTGTTGATCGTTTTGAGGTATCCCAATTCGACTTGCACAGAGTCCGCTGCATCAATCAAATCGCCCAGCTCGACAATGAACTCGACCTTGTCCTTAGTAAACTGAGCGGAAGCCTCTTCGAGCTTTCCAAGAGTATCACGATAAAATCGAGTGCCTGCAGTTTCTTTGTCTGCATAGTGTAGGTCGGTAATCAATCCGAATCGAAGTTGTGCGTCCGAGGTTGGCGTTGATGCGGAGCACAATGCTGAAGTCGAGGCCGCGAGCGATGCGAGCACCAGAGTGCTGCCTTCGAGAAATGCACGGCGATTCAATTGGCAACGGTTCTTTGCTATTGTGCTAGGATTCATCGTCGTGTTGGCCTGATCGAGGATAAGGTGTTGAGGATTAGTTTTGAAGATAGGCAAAGAGCATAGCCCCAAGAATCAATCTTGGGGATCGACTGAATTCGACTTGAGCATCAGGCAGGCTTCGACTGGAGCGCTCGCTGAAGTGGGCACGCACTCGGTATCTCTTGACCACTACGATACTTCGATAAGAGTTCGCTGGAGCGTTGGGCCAACATGCGGCGGACTTCTCTTCGCTTGCCTTTGACTCGTGCAATGACCATGGAATCGTATCCAGTAGTCTGATGTCGCATCCAAGCAATCACAGCAGCTTGGGCTCTTTCTTCGATCGGTATTCGCTTAGTCCTCGCCACGGTTCCGCTTCCAACGGGCGTCGCATGAGTCGTTACGGCAGTCGCAAATTGTTTGGCCAGTTCCTGGTACTTGGGATGAAAGGCTAAAAAATCCACTACAGCTTGATGGAAATCCTCGACGTATTCGGTCTGAACTTTTTCACGCCGCTGTGCGTCGGCTACCTTGCGTTTGGCGTAAGCTTCCGTCGAGCGTTCTGCGTCTAAGTCGGCGCGCATTTGCTCGATGGTCGCCGCAGGTGCCCAAACGCCGCGAGAAAACAGCTTGCGGCCTTTCTTTTCCTGTACTACCCAATGCGGCCCCGCCGCTTTGACTCGTCGCGTCAATCCAGCATCTCCAGGCGGAAGCAAATTCCACCCCTTGGGTACCTGGACAACATTTCCTTTGGCGTCGCGAACAGTCGAGTCTGTGGGGCCGGGTGCATAGTTGGTCTCAGTCATTCTTTCGTCTTAGGATTGCGAGTGTTGCTTCCGAGCATCTTGAGTTTGGGAAAAGCATTC
>CAYWNG010000436.1:0-5924 GCA_964458685.1 uncultured Pirellulaceae bacterium | reverse complement strand
ACGGCGAGTACCTCAAGAACCGTCCGATGCAAGAGATCAATCGCCCCGGCGGCAGTTTGGGACGCTCGCAAGCGTGCAACTTAGCGATGCGGTTTTGGGGCGATACAAAGATCACTGACGAAGTACTCGAGCAATGGCTGGATCGAATGATTCGCCGACATGGGTGGTTGGACATTGGTCGTAAGCGGCCCATTCCGCACGAGGCTTGGATGCAAGTCGCCGGATACTTCTTCTACTATGGACATTTTTATGCAGCCTGCTGTTTGGAGCAGTTACCGACAGAGTCGCAGGCGAAGTACGCGCCGCATCTTGCCAAGCTGTTGATAGAGCGACAAGAAAAGGACGGATCGTGGTGGGACTATCCGCTCTACAACTATCATCCTCCCTACGGAACATCGTTTGCGTTGATGAGTTTGCAGCGTTATCGCCCTGAGGCCGCCAAGGAATAGTCTTCGGAATCCGAATTGGAGAGTGACGATGGAGTGACGTTGCAAGGCGAGCGCTCTGCGTGGCTATGCCGCTCGCAAGCTTTGATTGGCATGTGAGTTCGCAGGCTCTGTGCGCGACGACGCTTCAACGAGAACGTCTTGGGAAGGTGTGACTAGAGAGGGGGCGACTTTTGATTCGCGATCCATGGTTGTTGCATGCGACAACTTTCGGGAGAGGATCTTCCCAAGGTTCATCGAAGGCTGCTCAACTAAGTAATAGCCAACTTGTGCGATGACAAAAGATACAGGAACGGTCACGGCTAAGACCATTAAGGTAGACACAATGCTGTCGTCAAAACGACTAGCAGCAAATCGGCCGACTAAGTAAAGCACCACCAAATGAGATAAGTAGAGGCTATATGAGCATCGCCCCAAGGATCGAAGCGGGTAGCTTTCCAAGAGCCTGTCCGCGGCACCCCCTTTGACTCCTTGAATTATCAGTGTAGAGCCTATCGTATTGACGACGATCGATGCTGACGAGCTATCGACAAGCAGTCGTTGTAGGACAAAGATCGAGAAGCCAATCGATACCGATAGTTTGGCCGAAGAGATCAGTCGCACGCCTGGATTCATCGCGATCATGACCCCTGCGTAAAAGCACATCAGATAATCGACAGTGAGTGATTTTCTAGTCACTAAAGTCATGATGGCAAACAGGATAAGAACAACACTTTGGTTCCGATAGCTTAGACGAGCCGAGGCGAACACCAAGAATGGGATAGCTAGCGATCCAATGGTTTCGACATACATCGTCCAGGTTCCGGGATTTGCGGCGAAATCGAAGAGGAACAAGTTCTTGACAACCTGTTCGCCGCTCAAACTTGCAAAGCAGCCCGTAAACCACTCCGAGCAATTATCAAGAGGAATTGGTTTGACTACTGACAAGACGCCCCATGCAATAAAGATCGAAATCCACATGGGAGGGAAGAGTCGAAGTGCGCGGCGAATGGCGTACGAGGTCCAGCGATGATTCTCTGGGAGCCTTTGAACTGCCAAGGAAAGCACATAGCCGCTAAGCACAAAAAACAACACTACCGCGCTGCCTGCATTGAAAGCGGCGGATATCAACTGCAGTAACCATGTAGCAGGTGAATGCTCGTTGATCGACAACTTCCAGAATGCAGTTTGGCCATCAATCCGCAACACTGCAATCGAGTGGGTTATTACGACTGCCAACGCGGCAATTCCACGGAGACTCTCCAGACGCTGGTCAAATGCTTGGTTTTGATTTCGAGCCAGATCAGCCATGTCCTGTCCAGTGAGTTGGAAAAAGCACACTCCATCAAACCGTCTTTAGCAGGAAACATCGATCAAAATCAAGGCTGGAATTAAACCCAGCTAAATTCGTCACCCGACGGACTCGGAAACATGTTCATTTCACAGCCTTTGGTTTGCGACTCAACGAGAGAATGCCAGTGGCTAAAGTTGTTCCGGTGAGAATCAGCAAACATCCCAACACAATCGACTGCGTGGGGCGCTCGCCGAGCAGTGCGAAGCCCCACAGGTTGGCGAAGACGGGAATCATATAGGCTACGGCCATGGCAATCGTTGGGCCTGCGTTATCCAGCAGGCGATAGAAAATAACGTAGGCGATGCCCGTGCAACCCAGCGCCAGCGCGATAGCACTGATCCAAGCGCTCGTCGAAGGATTGGCAGGTGGTAAATTCAATCCTGCGGGAATAATCAGCAGTGCGCCGGCGGCCAAGAGACTGCCTGTGGCTGTTGCCATGGGAGGCACGCCCTTTAAATACTTCTTGGTGTAGTTGCCCGCAAAGCCGTAACATGCTGTCGCAACCAAGCATGCGCAAACCGCCCACAGAGCCTGCAGGCCAGTGGCGTTCTCTTTGAAGCCGGCTGTGTCCCACGCCAGATAGACGACTCCAGAAAATCCGATCGCTAGGCCCAAGAGCTGTGACTTGGTAAGTCGATCGCCCAGCCAGACTCGCGCGATCAGCGCGCCCCACAAAGGAGTCGTCGCGTTGAAGACCGAAGCAAGTCCCGCAGCAATGGCGCTGGCGGCAAAGCTGTAACAGAGAAATGGGATCGCCGAATTGAAAAGCCCGATGCAGGAAATGTGAAACCAGTTTTTGCGAACGGCGAGAATCTCTTTGCGATAGATCAGCAGTGGAGTCAAGAACAAACTGCCACCGATCACACGCAAAGTCGCCAGTGGCAGCGTTCCAAAACTCTCGATGCACAATCGCATGAGCGGAAACGAAGCACCCCAGATTGCGGCCAGGATGAACATGCGAACGAAATCAGAGAGCCTCATGCGGTTTAGCTTAATTTCCTGGCGCAATGGCGAGTTGTTGGATGGCGAGTTGTTGAATGGCGAGTTGTTGAATGGCGAGTTGTTGAATGGCGAGTTGTTGAATGGCGAGCTTTAAGGGGCGGATGAGTAGTTGGAGCGGATCATGACCGCGACCAAGGGGTTCGTTGAGCATCGCGAGTGAGCCACAAAGTGTATCGCAGGAGTAGAAGGTTCGGCTAGGTCGCAGGCCTCAGTGTGCAACGCCAGTCCCTGGCGCTTCTTCATCCAATCCCTCATCACCGACTTTTCCTTTGGTCACAAAGAGCTTCGCCATTACAAAATGGCATTAAGGAAAGGCATGGTTGACGCTTGGCCTTCTTTGCGAGTATGAAACCTGGCGGTCTAAGCAAAAGGTGGACCAACTCGGCACGCAACGACCGCTTGAGGCACCCCCTACGGGTGGATTGGCTCTAAAACATTGGAAAAACGCATGAAAAATATTTCAAACCACCTAGGATTCTCGGGTTTTCCTCGTCGGGACTTACGGATATATTGACGGGTCGCGTTTCGGCCAGCTTGCCTCCCTCTAAGACTCTATTGGTGCAGTATCACGTCAGGATGTAGACGGATTCTTTGCATTTAGCCCACTCAGGGTGTCTTTGTCGACCTCTTTTTGAGAGCGTCTTCATGGACCCGGGGATAGTGTTTCGGGGACCGCCTCATACCGTTGAGGATGGTCGAAAGCGGATTCATCTTCAAATGGAGGCAGGATGAATTTGCTGAGCGCGACCGAGCTCTGGCAGAAATTGGCGGAAATTCTGTTAGTTGAGCTCGAAAGAGAATGAACGTGAAGGACAACCACATGTCATTCTGCAAACGAAACAACAATTAATCCACCGTCATCAGCGACTCTTTGAGGAGATCGATTCGTCAATGGCCACTCCTTCGCAACGACGACTTCAGCCAACCAATGTTCGCAAGTTTGGATCCGGCCGCGAGGCTTTGGAACTTCCATCGCTGACTGCATTGCAAACCAAGAGCTACGAGCTGTTCCTGCAGGAAGATCTACCTTCCGATAAGCGCAAGAACATCGGCTTGGAAGCAGTGCTTCGCGAAATCTTCCCGATCGAGAGCTATGACAAGACTGTAGCGATTGAGTATCTGCGCTACGAATTGGGTAAGCCTCGATACACGCCAGCCGAGTGTCGCCAGCTTCGCTTGACCTACGGTAAGCCGCTTAAGGTTTGGCTGCGCCTGAACCGCGAGCAACCGATCGAAGAAGAAGTGTATTTGGGTGACATTCCAATCATGCTTGGCGGTGGTGAGTTCATCATCAATGGTGCCGAGCGTGTTGTGGTCAGCCAATTGCACCGCAGTCCTGGAGTGGACTTCGTGGAAGAGTTGGAAGCGACTACCGAACGCAAGTTGCCTAGCTGCCGCGTGATTCCAGAGCGTGGAAGCTGGATCGAAATCAACGTAACCAAGAAGGACAGCCTGAGCGTCCGCATCGACCAAAGCGGTAAGTTCTCTGTGATGACTTTGCTTCGTGCGATGTCGCCATCATTGGGTACTGACAGCGAATTGCTTCGCGCGTTCTATCCGACTCGCGTCGAAAAAATTTCTGACGGTCGCAGCGTGGCCAAGATCGACGGCAAGATTACTGTCGACGACGTTGTCTATCCAAGCGACTCGGAACGCGCTGGCGAAATCATTATCGAAGCTGGTCAAAAGATCTCCAAGAACATTGCTGAGACGATCTGCACCTGCGGCGTCAAGAAGCTTGAGATCATGGACTCGCCGAAGACGCCTCACATCCTGTTCTCGATCGCTGAAGATAATACCAGCAGCCACGAAGAGGCTTTGCTGCGAATTTTCCAGCGGCTCCGTCCAGGAAATCCGCCGCAATTGGAAAAGGCTCGCACCCTATTCCACGAAAAATTCTTCGACGTCAATCGATACCGCTTGGGCCGCGTCGGTCGCTTCCGCTTAAATCGCAAGCTGGGTATCAGCGTTGATGAAAACGAGATGACATTGCGAGCCGAGGATTTGGTTGCCTCGATTCGCTACATGATCGACCTGTTCGATCCAGATTCGGCTTCTCAGTTCGACGACATTGACCACTTGGGAAATCGTCGTTTGCGAACTATCGACGAATTAGCCGCTGAAGAACTCCGCAAGGGTTTTCTAAAGCTTAGCCGAACCGTCAAAGAGCGTATGAATGCGAAAGAAGCCGACGAAATGTCGCCTCGCAGCTTGGTCAATCCCAAGAGCATCAGCGCGGCGATCGATTACTTCTTTGGTCGAGGCGAGCTATCGCAGGTCGTCGACCAGACTAACCCGCTGAGCCAGTTGACTCACGAGCGACGTCTTAGCGCGTTGGGCCCTGGTGGTTTGAACCGTAAGCGAGCGGGCTTCGAAGTCCGCGACGTTCACATTTCGCACTATGGTCGTATCTGCCCGATTGAAACACCTGAAGGTACCAACATCGGTCTGATCAGTTCGCTGGCGATCTACGCTGGTGTCGACGAGTACGGCTTCTTAATTACGCCATACCGCAAGGTCGAAGCTGGTAAGTTGACCGAAGAGGTCGTTTGGTTGCGAGCTGACCAAGAGTCGGACGCCTACATCTGCCCCGCGGATACTCAGGTTCAGAATGGTTCGTTGGTTGCCGGTCCAAACATGATCGCGCGCTTCCGAGCTGACTTCCAAATCGTCGCTCCAGAAGAAGTCCAGTATATGGACATCGCTCCGAGCCAGATGGTTGGTGTGTCCGCTGCGTTGATTCCGTTCCTTGAGCACGACGATGCTAACCGCGCGTTGATGGGTTCTAACATGCAACGGCAAGCTGTGCCGTTGTTGGTTGCCGAACCACCAATCGTTGGTACAGGTATGGAACGCGACATCGCTTTGAATAGTGCGATGTTGGTCCGAGCCAAGAAGGCTGGTAAGGTCACTTATGTCGACGCCTCGCGAATCGAAATTGGCGGCGACGTTTACGAAATGCAAAAGTACCAAGGCTTGAACGAGCGTACCTGCTTGAATCAACGTCCCGTCGTCAAGCTGGGCGATAAGATCGAGAAGGGCCAAGTCATCGCTGACGGTGCTGCGACGCACTTGGGCGAATTGGCTCTGGGCCGAAACGTCTTGGTCGGCTTCATGTCGTTCGATGGTTACAACTACGAAGA
>CAYWNG010000435.1:0-5927 GCA_964458685.1 uncultured Pirellulaceae bacterium | reverse complement strand
GAAGGACAGGGTCGTTTGAATCCTGCTGGCTTGCCCAGCAGATGGTTAGGTTCCAAGCTAATGAGCTCAAACGAAAAATGTTTTTTTCCATGCTCTGGGAGTGTAGCTGGAAGCCTAAGGTACCAACCGGGCAAGCCGGTGGGATTGAAGCGGGAAGAGAGCAGAGGGAGGACAGGGGAAAGAACGACACGGAGTGTCGTGGCACGCTGATTGATTGGGTTATGCACGTCTTAAATGTAGCTGAGTCAACTCTGGTCAAACCCGGCAGGAGTTTGACCTACCCGGAAGGTAGCTGGAAGCCTAAGGGACCAACCGGGCAAGCCGGTGGGATTAGAAGAGGGAAGATAGCAGAGGGAGGACAGGGGAAAGAGCGACACGGGGAAGAAGGAGAGGGGAAGAAGGAAGAACGACACGGAGTGTCGTGGCACACTGGGCGATCAAAACTCTTCGGCGGCTCGGTTGACGATGTTGCGGGCGATCTCGAGCGAGGCGGTGGCGGCGGGGCTGGGGGCGTTGCAGACGTGCAAGCTGCGACCTTGTACAACCCAGAGAAAATCGTCGACCATCGATCCATCAGGGGCAATGGCTTGCGCGCGAACGCCTGAGCGACAGGGCTTAAGGTGCTGACTGCGAATGTCGGGTATCAACCGTTGTAACGCTTTAACAAAAGCTGACTTGAGCAAGGATCGCTTGATCTCCCCTAATCCCATTCGCCAGTGCTTCCGAGCGACTCGCAAGAAGCCGCTGTAGGTCAACGATTGGAACAGCTCGCGCGGTGAAACGGTCAGCCAATCATAGCCTTCACGAGCCAGCGCCAAAACCGCGTTCGGTCCACACTCGACTTCCCCGTGAATCATCCGCGTGAAGTGAACTCCCAAGAATGGAAAGTTCGGGTCAGGTACGGGATAGATTAGATTCCTACAAAGATGGCGTGAGTCCTCGTGGAGTTCGTAGTACTCGCCGCGGAACGGTACGATCTGAGCGGGTGGAGTTAAGCCGCTGAGCTTCGCGATCCGGTCACTGTAAAGGCCTGCACATGCGATCATGAAGCCAGCTTGGTATCGATCGCCCTGCTCAGTCAGAATCGTGACTTGCTTCGAGGCTGTTTCAATCGCTGAAACACGCTTTCCAAGTAGAACCGAGTGGCCGCGTTCCTCCAGTTGCTCGCGCAGTCGATCGCATACAGCCGGATAATCCACGATACCGGACTCGGGGACATGAATTGCCGCGACACCCGCGCTGTGAGGTTCGATCTGTTTGATCTCTTTTTGATCAATGAGTCGACAGTTGATCCCGTTTTCGTGTCCGCGCTGAAGAATGTTTTGCAGTTGCGGCAGTTCCGCTTCATCGACGGCCACGATGATCTTTCCACAGCGATCGAAGGCAATCGATTGCTCGGTGCAGTACTGCTCCATGGCCAATTTGCCAAGGCGACAGGTGGTGGCTTTAAGGGACCCAGGCTTGTAGTAGATCCCTGAATGTAGGACACCCGAGTTCCTGCCGGACTGGTGCTGACAAACGGCGGACTCTTTTTCCAATAGGAGAATCCGCGCATCGCTATATCGCTTGCTCAGCTCCTGAGCGGTCGCTAGTCCAACGATGCCTCCGCCAATCACTGCAAAGTCATAAGTGTTCGCCTTGGCGTCGATCATAGTGCTAGAACCGTCTGCGGAGGATAATCAGTGAGCGATCCAACTGTTCGCAACCGGCTGATGGATGCAGAGGTAGTTGTCTGGCGAGGTGATCAACAATTTGATCCACAGGCTCTTCGCTCATCTTGCGAATTGTATCCAGGAGAGACTGTTGAGTCAGCCCGCCGTGAAGTAGTCCGCTGATCAGGCTATGGGATGCCAGTACCAGAAGATCGCCGCCTTCGAGAGTCAATTGGTGATTGAGGAAGCTGGTATCGGGTTGTTGTCCGAGGAAAGTTGGCGTTCCTTGAAGAGAGCGATAGCCGTTTGCGCCGATCAGGTAGGCTTGAGCCGAGCCGGATAGGCCGTAGGTTGCAAGTCCCGATTCTGGATCAACTTTAAAGTAGGCCAGGGAGCTGCGCCAGTCGCCATCTTCAGCGGCCCACAGAAGTTCGTTGGCTTTGCGCAAGACTTGCTTGGGCTCGTGCTTCGAATTCCAGCATGTTTCAATGACAGTTTGCAATGTAGTAGCAACCAGTGCGCCGCTGGTTCCAGCCAGTTCAGCGTCGCCCAAAGCAGCGATCAACTCGCCATTGCGATTGCAGTTCCACAAGTGGAAGTTGCCTCCAAGTGCTTGGCCTTGGAATGTCCAACCGCCAATTTCGTAATCGCTGTGTAATGGCTGCGCGTCGGGTAGTCGAGTGGCTTGAATCAAGCTAGCCGATTCAACATTGCGGCTCACAGAACGTAGCTTCAAGACTTCGTCAGCTAGAATGCTGCGTTCGATGTCGACGAGGATCTTTTCGGTAGCGGCCTTTGCGGCTTCGATATGGTCGGCGGAGAAGTCACGAATATGATCGCTCCACAACCAAAGCGTGCCGTGGGGCATGGTGGGGGAGCCGATTGGCAAACATAAGGCGGCTGCATAATCTTCGGGGCAGCCCCATTCTTTGGCCAAGGAAGTGTTTTCAAGTAGGACAGCGTTTCCGAGTAGCGCTTCTAGATCAGCCATCGATCCGCGAAGGTCGCGGGCTGGCTTGGAGAGGCAGGCTTGTGGCAAGCCCCAGCAGCTTCGCATTTTCAGTTGGCTGGTGCTATCGTCAAGCAGGTATATCGCCGCTGCGTCGCTTACGGTTTGAATGGCGGCGCGGCTTAGAGTCTCTTGCAGCTTGCTGGCCAGAATCTCTGATTCGTCGGCTCGGATGTTCACGCCAACCGACGTTGCAAGCTGAGCTTCCTGGCGCTGCACCGTCTGTTCGGCTTCGATTAGCGATTGTGCGAGTGCATCGATTTGAGCCAATAAAGCCCAGGCAGAATCTTCGCTGGTGACAGCAATATTGCTCATCATATCCAGCATGCCATCGATGGGCGCGTCGGAGACAAGCTTGTATCGCTTGTTGAGCGGCAGTTTGGCTTCGATCGAATTTCGTTCGACTCCACCGTTAAAGCCACCCGTGGAACGATGGCGAGAGTTCACTGGACAAACTCGCCAGCCTGTCGCTTCGGCGAAGCTATCGAACAATTGATTCAGGTCAAAGGAAGTAGCATCAGCTTGGGCTCGTCTGCTATCGCCTGATTCTTCTACATGTAGCTTCAAGTGTCCGGGAAAATTCTTGGCCACAGCCTGCTTCCTTCCGGTTGCGAATCGAGTACGTTGGTGTGCACTTATGAAAAGTATTCGTTAGATCGGATTCTGGTAAGCTGTAGGGCTCAGGGAATCCTAAACGATTGCGGGGACTTTCCTGCACAAGTAACGACCGTGACGGATAGTTGGTCCAAGAGTAGTGCCTACCGGAGTGAATGTGGTCAACCAAGAGTTCAACTGAGAAGGTGACTTTGGTATCGACCTTTCTCGCTTATTGGGTGACACCTTGTTTGTAAAGAACAATCACCAGGCCGACTCCTAATCCAAGCAGTAGCGCGACCAGGATTGCGATTGCCGCTGTGTACTTTACACGGCGACTTCGCTTCCGTGCCTCGCGCTTGTTGACGACAGTTGCGGCACCTGCAACAGGTTGTTGCGAATCAATTGTAACGATTGGATGAGTTGCAACGCGCGAAGCCTGTTGATTACCGTATTGTGCTCCCTGGTTCGTCGGTTGAGTTTCTAAATATGTGGGAGCACTACTTTCGGCGTTTGCGTAACCAGACTGTGTCGGCGAAGCCAAGGCCGCTTGGTCGTACACATTCGGATTCGATATCGATTCCCCCAACATCTTGTTAAAGAACTCAGCAAAGACTTGGTTCGCAGGATGCCATTCGGGCCAGTCGTCTCTCCAGACTAGCGAATCGACGCCAACTCGACCTTCGACCAACCATTGCCACATGATCTCTGTGGGGGCCGGGCCGTATTGACCGCCGGCTGCTGGCCGAACGTACCACGTTGCCGACGGGGCCTCGGCGATGACCTTGGGCTGAATCAATTCGTCATTGCCCTGAGAGGGTTGCGAGTCATCGACGGGGGACAGAGGCGATTCAGCGCTTTCGAATGACTCGGCGGCTGCGGCGGCTTGCGAGTCGATTACGTATTCGGGCAGCGAGTCTTGCTCGAGCAGCGAAGAATTGGAAAGCAACGCATTGTCACGAGTGTCGTTGTTCTGAGAGCCGTCGTTCAGAGAGTTGATTGTTGATGAGGTCGATTGAGGCGTTGTTGAGCGATGGTTCGTCGTGGATCGTGGCGCAATTGTGCGCTGCGTTACTGCGTCAGCGGTAGCAAGGCTGGAGGTTACAAGACTCGACGCACTCGACGAAGCTGCGCCGGTAATCGCGGAATCGGCCGCGTTTTGGTTGGCCTTTGGATCGAGTGAGAATTGTGCATCGGTGAGAGGAATGCGAAACTGACCTTTGCATTCTGGACATCGACCTTTACGTCCCGCCTGAAAATCTTTGACGTGAAGCGGATGACCGCAGTGATGGCACTGAAAGCGAATTCCCATATTGCGTTCCTCTAGTGCTCGAGCCTAACGATAACTGTCGTGACAAGTAGCACAACTTTGTCCGAGTTTTCCGGCTGCGGATCTCGCTAATTCAGCATTGCCAGTTTGAACAGCCACGCTGATCTGCTGAGCCTGTTGAATCATCTCTTTAGCGAAGGCAACAAACTGTGCGTCGTCGGCGTTGGGCATCTTCTCGATCGTCGCAGTCTTACCTAGAACTGCTACCAACTCGGCTAACCGGGTGATCTCTTCTTGGTTCTGTTTGAAAAGATCTTCGCTAGCGGTCATTTTCGCAAGCTGTCCGTCGTGAGCCCACTCAAGCAGCTTCATCAGCGGCGAAATGTCCATTAAGTTCTCCCAAACGATTTCGGTCTTCACTTCAGCAGTTAAAGGCGAACCGTTCAGCAGCGTTTGTAAGTCTTGCAATCGCTTTTTCGACTCGTCGTAAACTTGGCGCGAGCCGACTTTCGTATTAGCCGCCGTTCGCTCCATGGCTCCGCGAGCCGCCGATGCGCTGGCTTTCCATCGCACTTCGCCGGGGTAGTTTTCAATAATGGCGAACAGAAGCGAAAGCAGCGAGAACTCGCGACGAGCGTCGTTGTAACCGCCGCCGGCAAAGGCCGTGGGTGTGGTTACGATTTTGTCCAACCTCAGCTTGGACTCTTTGACTAAACCCTCCAACGAGCCTGGCGAAACCAGCCCTTTCCAGCCCATCGGATCGGCCCCGCTGCTTGAATCGGAACTGCCTGCAGAACTAGTCGCTGCACTTCCACCTCCAGCCATGGCGTTACCAGAGGTGCCTGAAGAGTTGATTTGAAGCGTGGACTGCGATTTCGGAAGTTCGCCTGACAAAGCTGAGTTGACATCTGGGAAGAAGATGCCGTCAAACTTGTTGGATTCAAACTGCGGCGGCTTAGCGCGCGAAGGAAGCTTTCCACTTTGAGCAGTGGCTGGTGCTTGGAGGAGTATGACCCACAAGGCCGAAGCAATTCCCATAGTTGCAGCTACTTGAGATCGTTTCATATGAATCAGCCCCACTACATCACTCCTAAGCCCCACTAAGTCGCTCAAAGGCCCAATGATCGAAAAGACCGTTGATCGAAAAGACCCTTGATCGAAAGGCGGGCAATCAAATCTCCGAAAGATCCATTATAACCAACAATAGCGAACTGCCTAATCCACCAATATTCCAAGGCAGCGGTCCAGAATCATGAAGTGATCATCGTGAAACTGGCTTTCTAGCTCAGCGATCTTCCCGATGTCCATCCATACGACATGGTTTGCATCGTCCGCAGCGGTAACTTGCGGTAAATTGCGAGATCCCAGGTCAAAAAAGTAGGCATGGGTAATGATTCGGCCT
>CAYWNG010000434.1:1556-5932 GCA_964458685.1 uncultured Pirellulaceae bacterium | reverse complement strand
GGCTTCACACACCCGACGAGTCTAGGCGATAGACTCCGGTTGGGGCGATCCACCGTCTGGCGACGGTGGCTACGGTTGAATCAGAAATTTCCGGGCGATTGAAAATTGCTGTTGTAATTGTCGAACTCGGAATGGCGCTCGGGAGCGCGATCGCTGAAGCGAGTGAAGTCCTTTTCCCAGGTGAGTTCGATATCGCCGACGGGACCGTTTCGTTGCTTGGCGATGATTAGCTCGGCTTGACCAGCGTACTGAGCGGCATCATCGCCGCGGTGATAGTACTCTTCGCGGTGAACGAACATCACCACGTCGGCATCCTGCTCGATAGCACCCGACTCCCGCAGTTGGCTCATCTTCGGTCGGTGGTCTTTGCCGTCTTCGGATTGCCGGTTCAACTGCGACAAACACAGCACGGGAACCTGCTGCTCCCGCGCGAGACCTTTTAGGCGTCGAGCGATCTTGGCAACCTGCTCCTGCCGCGGGTCTTTCGAATTGTCGGGTTCAATCAACTGCAGATAGTCGATTACGATCAGCCCCAATCGCTTTTCTCGCTGCTTGATGCGTCGAGCAACCGCGGCAATCTCGCTGACCGTTCGACTAGGGGCATCGTCGACATATAAAGGCGCGTTGCTAACTTCGTAAGCCTTACGAACCAATCGCTGTCGTTCCTCCTGGCTGAGATTGCCGGTTCGAAGCTTGTGACCGTTGACTCGAGCGACAGAACAGAGCAAACGATCGGCCAGTTCAACGCCGGACATTTCCAAGCTAACCATCAGCGCGGGCACTCGACCGAGCAGCGCCACATTCTCTGCGAAGTTCAACGCCAAAGCGGTCTTACCCATGGAGGGACGCGCTGCAAGAATAATCAACTCACCATTGTGAAAGCCTCCGCATTGTTCGTCGTAGCCCACAAAGTGCGTGTCGACACCACCCTGCGCGTGCTCGCCGCGCATCCGCGCGTCGATTCGCTCCATGGCTTTGGTCAAAAGCGATCCGATATTCTCAGCGTTCTGGCCTCCACGTTCGTCTTGAATGCTCAGCACGCGATGTTCGGCTTGACCAAGCAGCTCTTTAGGATCAACCGCTTCGTCGTAAGCATCGCGGAGAATACTAGTACTGGCTTCGATCAGCTTGCGGAGCGTGGACTTCTGCTGCACGATCTTGGCGTAATAGACCGCGTGAGCCGCGTTGGGCACCGAGTTCGCCAGCTTGGCAAGATAAGCGCTACCGCCTACGGCCTCATAGTCTTCCGCCGTCTTCAGTCGATTTACCAGCAGCGTGACGTCGATCTTCAGACCCATCTCAACCATGCCAATCATGTGCTCGTAGAGCTTGCGGTTGGCGTCGTCGTAAAAATCTTCGGGCTTAAGCACCAGAGCCAGTTCGTCGCAAACGTCTGGCATCAAAAGAATACTACCCAATACGGCGATTTCCGCCGAAACGTCGCAGGGGGGCTGGCGGTCAAGGATTGGCTGAGTTGGTTTCGGATCATCCGATCGCCACTTTCGCTTTTTTTGGTCAGCCGATGCCACGATACTCTTCCTAAAAATGGTCTAACGTTCGAACACGCTTGATTGTTTAGTGTCGGTGCGAGTCACCTTTGGTCAAGCCACCCAACGCTTTTGCGATTCAGGAGGAACATTCTATCGGCAATCAGCTCAAGCCCCTAGTCAAAGCTAGATTTTGGGGACCGCTAGATTAGCGGTACTAATTGTAGTGCCCTTGTGCGGTGCGCCTGCTTCCAGCCCTCAGTATCTATCTCAACGGGTGGAACGCCCCAGGAAGCAGGTTAGGCGCAACCCAGTACTGAAACGCAGAGCCGCTGAGAGCGCAGAGCGTCTCTCGCCGTGTCTTCCATGCTCTCCGTGTCCAATAACGCTCCCCAGGCCTTGGCTTGGAGCGAGGATGATTAAGCTAGGAAGAGAAGTTGGACACGGATTGCACGGAAGACACTGTTGAATCCAGGAAGAGAAGCTGGACTCTGTACAACGATGGTCGAGTGCTTGAAATTGCGGCACTTCCTAGCGATCTGCCCTGAGCGAAGGTTGGCGAATGATCTGTTGCTCGTCGGGGGGCAACTGACTGCGCAGCAAGGCTCGCGGCTTTTCGACCGTCTTCGGCTGCTCGCCAAATCTCGGTTGAGTTATGGTGGTGGGAGCCTTTCCAAATTCCTTGCCGGGAGATGTTGATCCTGTTCCAGGCAACGCAGTTGCTGACGACACAGTGGCAGACAGCACGGCAGGCGGACGAGTGGACGCAGGAGCTTGCAGCTTCTCTGGATTACGAATCATCGCATCGCGACCAACCAGTTTTGGTGGCTGGACAATTGCGACTGCGGTTCGTGGATCTTCGTCAGGCCAACGCACCTGAGCCGTTGAGTCGCCGCCGGTTGTAAGGCTGATGTTTTGGTCGACTTGACCAAACGGCGTGTACCGATCAGCCGAGTCTGCGGGTGGAGTTGCCCCAACGCCGTCAGGATCATTATCCGCCCATGTTTGGAATGATGTTGGCTTGCGAGCCTCCAGCGATTCTTTTTCTGGCGAACTAGTTTGGCCATTCAATAATGAATCGAGCAAACTGGGCTTCTTCGCCCAGCTTGGGAACTCGGTATCCACAGGTGCCGCATTCGATTGAGCATTCGACCGAGGTTGACTAACGACCTTATTTGTTTCGATCCTGCTGCCTGATGCGGGCTTGGGTAATTCCTCGACTTGCCCACTCGCGCTTTGAGGGCTTAGGCTTGCAGCGGCATTGTGTGAGGCGTCGAGCGCACTGGGGCGACCTCCCACTGCTGAAGCTTGCGTCGAGTTTCGACGCTCGGGTTGGTTGATGAGTGCAGGCTTGAGGCTAGCGGCATTCGAGTGTTCCGACGAACTCTCTACGGCCTGCGGGATGACTTTGTTGAGACTTGGTGAGTCGACCAGAGGAACGGCAGGCTGGTTCAGTTGTATTGGCGACTGCGAACTGGTAAGTGACTTGGACTGTGGACTAGTAGTTGCTCCCGCGCTCGCACTCGCACTTAAGTTGAGGGCGAGCGTCTTCTCCTCCGGCTTGTTCAATGGTGAAGTGGAGACGGTCGAATACTTGCCGTTAGACGAAGAGCCCTTGAAGAAAGGGATCGCCAGCGTGGAACCTCCAGCAAGGACAAGCAGAGCCCAACCTCTGGGTGAGAGATTGGAAGGAATAGTTTTCATGGCACTCAGCTAGGATAATCGATCGCCGTGCCACTTCCTTGCGAGAGTGCGATCGAACCTTGAATCATCAACCCAAGAATAGCCGTGGTTGATGTTTTGCAAGTACTCTTATCGGTCGCTCGGAGTGATCAATTTCGTAATTCTGAATAAGTTCTATTTGTGCTGGCTAGGAAAGTTGTGACGCCACAAAAATTCAACCCCGCTGCGTTAGTGAGGGTTGGGAGTTGTACTAACCTCTCAAAAAGCCAGTCCCTCGCTAACGCAGCGGGTTGGGATTGAATCAACAAACCGCTAACGGAGCGGGTTGGGATTGAGTCCACGCGAACGGACTATACTTTGTACGGACGACGCACAGGAATGTCGCCGTAGGCATGAACTGAGTCGCAAATCTGTCGCAATACGGTCTCGAGATTTCCGCCGGCTCGTTCGAATCGATCGGGATTGATTGCTAGTGGTGCACCGATTACGACCAGCGGGGCTCCATAGGTCGGCGATTCAATCGCTTGATCGATCGACATGCCGCCCACTGCTTGCACAGGAATATCAACCGCGGCAACAACTTCGCGAAGTTGATCGAGTGGTGTAGGAGCCTTTTCGCCGCGCGCGGCAATGCCTCGCCGTTCGTCGTAACCGATGTGATGGATGATGAAGTCGCAACCCAAGTCCTGAAGCCACTTGGCTCCGGCAACCATATCGGGACAGCCAAGATTGTCGCCCATCACTCCGACGCCGTAGTCTTTGCCCGCCTTGCAAACTACCTTGATGGTCTCTTCATGTGCACGGGCCATCACGACGACATAGTTCGCGCCGGCCTTGGCCATCATTTCGGCTTCCAAGTATCCGCCATCCATCGTTTTCAAATCTGCGACGATCGGCACCTCTGGAAATCGAGCTCGCAGAGCTCGAATGCCATTCAATCCTTCGGCCAAGATGAGCGGTGTTCCTGCTTCCAGCCAGTCCACGCCAGCTCGCACCGCCAACTCGGCTGTCTCAAGAGCTTCTTCGATAGTCGTTACGTCAAGCGAGATTTGGACGATGGGTTTCATGGGTAGTATTGAGGTACGTAGAGAGTTGTAAGTGGACAATAGAATTTTCTAAGACGGTCTGACTCGGTCTTTTCCTGCTCCTGCTCCTGCTCGTAATCCTGCTCGACCAAAGATCCTCTAACAAAACCGAAAACGATTA